>CBDTZI010000023.1:0-15780 GCA_965364865.1 uncultured bacterium
GGTAACACAACCTTGTGTAAATGCCATATCCGCCTTCGCATAACGGTATTCGACCGTGGATCCCACAGAGACGAACTCGGCGTAGGGTGTCTCAGGATCACGGGACAAGTTCTTCCATGCCTGGTTCTCGAAGTTATTGCGGAGTCCTTTTTCCTTGTTGATGTTGAACTTGCTTATCAGGTCATAACGATAATCGGCGTCATGACTGAGCGCCTCCGCAGTCTCTCGTACAAACGTAGCCGGTGGTGGTATTGCCCCCTTGACATTGTGATAATTCACATCTGCTATGAATTTCGGATCCTCCGATTTGAGTTTCGCAATGACATTTTTGGCGTAGTATGCACGGTCGTTTGCAACTTGTTCCGCGATGACTTTGGTAAGTTGTATGGCGCCGGAAGCGGACTGTGTTCCTTCCAAAATACTACTGGTGTCGTATATGGCCTCCGCATCAATCATTTTGGTGATAGTCTCACCAAGAATCTTTGCCCGCGGGGCAGCCTGTTCGAGTAGGATTTTCGATGCTGGCTTGTTCTCAACAGTCTGGGCGATGTCCTCAATCTCTTTCTGGAAAATTTTAAAATCTCTTAGCTTCGCTTCAATGGTTGCGAGGCGTTCGATGTTCTTGGGGTCGGTCCAATTGATCGCAAACTCTTTCATGATTGCCATCGATGGTTCGATTTCCTCTGACCACGCTTTGGCCCGTTCATCTTTGAACTTGTCTTTACCCAGGATGATCCATGCACGCAGTGCCGCCAGAGAATGGTTCATTCCGTTGAGCATGTACAGGCCTGCCTGAGCCGTCGGTGCCCGTAAGTCGACCACCCGATTCGTGACCTCCGCCGTACGCTGAACCTGCCAGATCGTCGTAGATACAGCCCCGATAAGAATCAATGTAACCAGGCCATACCCCAAGCCAATCTTCGCTCCCACCCCACGATTGCGAAATAATGACAGCATGTTATTTCTCCTGTTATAAAAAACTTCATCTTGTTGAAACGCCTGGCAGGCGTCAGCGTTAAGATTCATGATTTGACATTTCCCTGGCTCCGTGACCATTCCATGCCAATAATATAATTCTCTACTTATTTTTTATGAAATGTGTTTACACTCGATCAGGAGTGTCCGATCATCCGGCATTGGTCTTGGCAAGAAATCATCAAGACGCACACATCATCGGATGATTATAAGATTTGATAAATGAGGAACATGCTTATAGCGCTAGGGAAATCCCTAGCCCGATGTAACGGCCAGGGATACGCGGACCAGTTCGACCACACCATGTACGTTCATCTTGGTCATGATTTTGCTGCGATGAAACTCAACCGTCTTGTGACTCAGCCCCAACTCGGCCCCGATAACTTTGTTGTGTTTGCCACGGATCACCAACCGAAGAACTTCACGTTCACGCGCCGTTAAACTTTTTAGCCTGCGACAGATCGACTCATGCTCGGACCGATTTTTGCGCCACTGACGATCCACTTCCAGTGCACGCTTTATTCCTTCAACGAGAGCCTGCTCCCGGAATGGTTTGGAAATACAATCCAACGCACCTTTCTTCATCGCTCGAACCGCAAACTCCATATCCCCGTGAGCGGTTACAAAAATAATTGGCACCTGGATATTCCGTTCAATCAATTCGGCTTGCAAGGCAGGACCATCCAACCCGGGCATACGCACATCAAGGATCAGGCATCCCGGTTGATCGGCCTTGTACTCACGCAGAAAAGATTCCGCGGAACGATAGGTCTTGACTTTGAGTTCGATGGACCGAATCAGTAATTCCATGGCATCAAGCATCGCAGCATCGTCATCGACAACAAACACCGTAGGTTGATCAGATTGCATCGCTCATTCCTTTCAAACGGGCCCTGTAGGTTTTCCAGGCAAACCGGGAAATTTCACATAAAACGTCACACCTTGATCGTCGTTGGGCTCAGTCCACATTTTTCCATCGTAAGATTGAACGATCGATTGGCTGATGGATAAGCCCAATCCCATTCCGTCGCTCTTGGTTGTAAAAAACGGGTCAAACAGATGCAGAAGAACTTCACCCGTCATCCCCGTTCCGGTATCAGAAACCGAAATAATCACATCATCATGCTGATCCATTCTCGTTTGGATCACAATCTCCTGACGATCGGATCCCGACACAAGAATGGAATCGAGCGCATTGCGAACAAGATTCAAGGCCACCTGTTGCAGCTGAATCGTGTCCATCGTGATCGGTGTGACCTGGTCGGACAATTCAAGTTTCATCTGCACATTGTACACATGTAAATCCGCTTCAATAAATCCAACCGTTTCTCGCAATACAGAATTTACATTCACCTGAGACCGCCTCGGCTCATCTTTGCGAACAAATCGCCGGATGCGACGCACAATTTCACCCGCCCGTTCCGCCTGTTGCGCCACCTTGTCAATCGTATGCACCAGCTCCGGTCGATCACCCAATCGCATCAGTCGTTTACAGGCATCTGCATAACTACAAATCGCACCCAGAGGCTGGTTGATTTCGTGTGCAAGACCCGAAGCCATCTCACCGATCAAACTGAGGCGAGAGGCGTGGTGCAACTCTTTCTGTCGACTGTGGGCCAATTCCTCGATCCGCTTGCGCTGAGAAATGTCCCTGATAATACCTATAAAAAATCGACCCCTGGCGGTTTGAAATTCGCCAATGGACAACTCAATTGGAAATTGTGTCCCGTCTTTACGCAACCCGACCACTTCACGATTCGCACCCATTACATGTTTTTCACCTGTTCGTAGGTAATTTTTCAGATAGGCGTCGTGATTTTTTTTATACGGTTGCGGCATAAGCAGTGAAACGTTTTTGCCCATCAGCTCTGACCAGGTGTAACCAAACATTTTTTCCACCGAAACGTTGATCGATGCAATCCACCCCTGCTCGTCAATCGTGACAATACCATCCCCCGTGGTATCCAAAGCCGCCATTCTTCGGCTTTCACTGTCTCTCAACGCCTCCTCTGTTTGTTGCTGTTGTGTCACATCACGACCCAAGGCATAAATCAAACCCTCTGCAGGAACGACGTCCAACTTAAAATCGATCACTCTAGAAGTTCTGTCACGACAACTCATTCTGACCTGAAACTGAATTGTTTTTTGTATAAGATGTTTTTTACGCAAAGAGTTGATCATCTCTTTACATTCATCGGGATGGATCAAATCAAAAATACTTCGACCTTCAACCTCATCAGGCTTGAAACCCATCACAGAGTCCCAGTTGGAATTGACTTGCAGAATCTTCCAGTCCAGATCCGCCACCAATGTCAGATCACAGGAGAGTTGAACAAACCGCTCTTGAGGCGACAACGCAGCCCGATCTTTCGATACTTGCTGCATCTCCACTATCGATATGCCATCGATTGGATCAGGCTGATTACAGGTGGCGGCCTTAAAGACATTCATTTACTGATCTCGCGTGCAAACGATTACTTGATTTCGTGCAACGCGTTCGTCGTATCGCTATAAGAAAACGCTCTGCACTCTCACGATCAGTCCCCATCACCGAATCTTGCAAGGGAATACCCTCGCCGGTTGCATACTTTCCCTCTACCTATTAACGGACGAAAAGAGTTGTGTCTAAACTAATACACTTTCAGCAATCATTCCTGATGCATTGTTTCCCAGCTACAGCCCACAGCTTCTATCCATTCATCGAATTCCATAAGAAAACGACAAATCCGTAACACCGAAGGATTTCATCTAACATCCCATCAGCAACACAATTATCACCCCTGTTAACGCTGATCTCACCCACGATCAGCAAACTAGGGTCAACCCTAATCCGTCCAGCATGTTCCTCATTCATCACCCTGTCATCCAGTCCGATTATTGAAGCAACGGGAACCAGTACGTTTTGTCGCGGATCATTGGTCCGCGCGATTCAACTCCGTAAGTGACAATCGATAGGGCGGACGGAGCGGCTTGATGGACGCCAGTATGATCAGGATGCGGTGATCGGGTTGTGACTCGACGGGTTATCCGAATCACCTCAACACCTTTCTATACCGGTCGCACGCAATCGAAATAGAGAGACGCACCGGCACGAACATCTTCACGTTTTCGATAAAGCCTTTCCGTCATTTAAGATGTGTAGAAAAAGATAGAATCTAAAACATATTGCATAGTAAAGAGATTGGATGATGGCAGATCAAACGAACAACTCTATTTCACCCCTGGGCATGGCACAGCAGCTGCACACACTCACCCACGGTGTGAACGAAGATGATTTACCCAAACTGGCCAAGATGCATGAAATTTGTGAACAGTTAGCCAACACATCTCGACCCGAACCGGATTGGACGGGCTCCCAAATCAACGAACTGGCCAGGGAGGTAACCCACGAACTCGAATCGTTAATCCTTGGTAACGCCCAGGACGAACATGCCGTGTTGGAAAATGTGCTGTCTCAAATTTCTGTAGTGGAAAACATACTTTCAACGATCGCAGCTTCGATTCCCGCAGAGAATGTTGAAACGCCGAATGAATCCGCCACCGAAATCCCAGACCAACCGACCCATGACAACGCCGACCATACAGGCCCTGGAATTCACGATCTGACGGATGAGGAGGTCGCGGGTAAACTGGACTGTATCTTTGACGATGATGAAACCACTGAAAATACAGAGCCAACATCATCCTCGCCCCAGGCACCTGAGCAAAACATTGAACTCACCGAAGTGGCTGAACTTGTTGAAATGGTTGAACCGGTTGAAACCGCTACTTCCGAAGCCGAAACATCCTCCACACAAGATCAAATGTCGGATGAACAGGCTGAAGCCGCCTTGCAGGAATTGATGGAACTTGAATCTCAATCTCAAAAACCCCGCGAGGATAAACAAACCGCAACCAGCGCCACTGACACGACAGATGAAGAACCGCCGTACGAATCGCAACCGTTAATCCTTGAGGAAAGCTCCATCGAAATGATCGAGGGGTTTATCGAAGAAGCGGCTGAGCATTTTGAAGCGATCGAAGCGGGCGTGCTTGAAGTCGAAAACGACCCGGAAGATTCAGAAAAAATCAATACCTTGTTTCGACCCTTCCACACCATCAAAGGGGCCGCAGGGTTCTTAAACCTGACCGACATCAACAGCTTAACACACGAAGCGGAGACACTGCTCGATCAGGCGCGTAAAGGCGAACGTAAAGTCACGCATGGACTCATCGATCTGGTCTTTGAAGTCGTTGACATCCTCAAAACGCAAATATCCGAAATTCAAAATTTTCTCGAACACCCAACCAGCGATCCCATTCCACAACCCCCCATCACCAACATGATCAAACAACTTCGTGACGTGATTGCGGGACGCATGGAACCGCAAGGCTCGCAACCCATCGCGGGTGACGAAGGCCAAACCGTGGGTGAAAACCTGGTGGAACAGGGAGCGATATCCAAAGACCTGGTCGATTTCGCCGTGGACAAACAAAAACGCGAAGACTCTGATAAAAAAACCGGCGAAATTTTAATCGACATGGGCGTCACCACACCGAAACAGGTCAGCCAGGCCTTGCGTAGTCAAAATCCTGCAACCCCTGTAACAGAAAAACAAGAAATCATTGAAAAATCGGTGCGAATTGATACCGCCAAGCTGGACGCACTGGTCGATATGGTGGGCGAACTGGTAATCGCACATACGTTGGTCAGCGCCAATCCAGAAATCGAAACCAGCAACAAACTCACCAAAGATATTTCGCAGGCGTCCAAAATTATTCGCGACGTGCAGGAAATCGCGATGTCCATGCGCATGATTCCGGTCGGCCCGACCTTTCAGAAAATGGCCCGCCTCATTCGTGACGTCTCTCGTAAAGTGAACAAACGTGTAAAACTGACCATCTCCGGTGAAGAAACCGAGCTGGATAAAAACGTCATCCAGCAAATCGGAGATCCGCTGGTTCACATGGTTCGTAACGCCGTCGATCATGGTATTGAATCTCCCCAGGATCGTATCGCAGCCGGTAAACCCGAAACCGGACAGGTCCATCTTCGTGCGTATCACAAGGGCGGAAACATCGTGGTGGAAATTTCCGATGACGGCAAAGGGCTCGACCCCAAAAAATTAATCAACAAAGCCATCGAAAGAGGCATCGTCCAACCGGACGAAACCCTGACCGATCAACAAGCTTTTGATTTGATTTTCGCGTCTGGTTTTTCAATGGCTGGAGAAATCACGGGCATCTCCGGACGTGGCGTCGGTATGGATGTGGTCCGCAGAAACATCGAACAACTTCGCGGCAAGGTCGAAATCACTTCCACCCTCGGTAAAGGTTCTGTATTTTCCATTCGATTACCACTGACACTCGCGATTATTGACGGCATGGTCGTCCGCGTAGGCAGTGAGCGGTTTATTATTCAAACCGTGGGCATCTCGCAAGCGATGAAACCCGAACCGGAAAAGATCACCTCCATTCAAAACAAGGAACAAGTACTCAACGTTCGTGGAAAACTCATTCCGCTCATCCAGCTGGGAAGCTGGTTCGGACTGACGCCGCGAATTGACCCCTGCGAATCGCTTGTGGTCATTGCCCAATGCGATGATCGACAGGTCGGCCTGGTCGTGGACGAACTCATTGGCCAACAGCAGGTGGTCATCAAATCGCTGGGTGAACGATTTGAATTGCTAAAAGGTATATCCGGCGCCGCCATCCTGGGCGATGGCCGGGTTGGATTGATCCTGGAGGTGGCGGGCCTCGCCAACGCCCACAAAAACTCAACCGCACGAAGTCTGGAAAATTCTGCACAAGCGGATACGAAAAAAGTTGTCCAAAAAAATGAAAAACGAATGGTGACTGCCTAGGAGAGGATGTATGGAAACAACGATGGAGCCGGCAACCCGTATCAACAACACTGAGTCCACGACTGAAATAGCCCGCGATCTCAGCGGAAAATACCTTACGTTTATGTTGGATCAGGAAGAGTATGGCTTGGAAATACTCAAAATTCGTGAAATCAACGGCGTTGCAGAGATCACACAAGTTCCCCACACACACGATTTTGTTCGAGGTGTGATCAACCTGCGCGGAAAAGTCATTCCCGTAATCGATTTGAGGCTCCGATTTGATTTGCCCGAAGTGGAATACGACGAACAGACCTGCATTATCGTCGTCGATGTCGGAACCATGATGGGCATTATTGTGGATACTGTCTGCGAGGTTCACGATATTGCCTCCGAAAACATCGAACCGCCTCCGTTACAAAATACAAGTAATGATGTGAGCTTTATTCTCGGAATGGGAAAGGTCAACGACGAAGTGAAAACCTTACTGGATATCGAAAACGTATTAACCAGTATCGATCTCGTAAACATAACCTAGTCATCTTAACCATCAACCCATCTTCCGTCGCAGAGGTTGGCGGACCGGAACAAGGATGAAACCCGTATTCATCTAGAATTCGTAATCGGAGTGAGCGATCATGAGCATAGAAAATCATCGTCTCTGGAGAGCACTCTTACAGCTTGGCCAGATCACCGAGGCCGTCTTTGAACTGGAAATCCCTCAACAGGAAGGGTTGTCGCAAAACGATCTGACCACATTGCGCCTGCTTCGATGGCATGGCCCGAAAACCCTCAATGTCATCGCCCAATTCCTGATGGTCACACATATTGAGTCAACCCTCATCACTGAAGAATTAATCCAAAAGGGCTACATCAAACAACTGGAAGTTCCCAGTGGATCCAATAAATTTATCGTGGGTTTGACACCCTCTGGCCCACCCATCGTCAAAAAAATTGTTGAACAGCAACAACAATTTGTCGTCAACGCACTAAAACACCTCGAACCGGAACTTCGTGTCAAAGTTTTAGATATTCTGGAAAACTTGACGCAGGGTCTCGTGGCGGAATCTCAAGAATTTGGCATCAGCTGTGCGTCCTGTTGGGCACACGAACCCAGCGAGTGTTTGTTACCGAAAACATCGGAGCATTGTGCATTTCTTCAATTACACCGGGCCGATCTGGATCCGGACCCGTCGGAAGGCGTCGATGATTGTCCTCCGGTTTGCACGTTGCATTCCATCACGCGAATAGAAATGCACAAACAGCCCGTACAAATCGGTGTCTCGAACGAGTAAAACGTAATCATTAAACTATTTATATAGATCATAAAAACATGATACCCAATAGCTCTTCTGTCAAAAATCAAACGGATAAACCGACTGCGACGAAACTGTTCGGTGCGAACAAAAATCTTGTCACGATCGATATTTCCGATTGTAAAGTATCCAATGATACTACAGCGTCGCTGATCACTTATTCATTGGGTAGCTGTATTGGTGTAGCGATCTGGGATCCGGTCGTGCGGGTAGGTGGAATGCTTCATTACATGTTACCCGATTCATCCATTGCGCAAGACAAAGCCAAAAACAATCCTTCCATGTTCGGCAACACGGGTATTCCACTGCTGTTCAAAAGTGTATTCAAACTCGGAGCCACCAAACAACGTTTGATCGTCAAAGTCGCGGGCGGTTCACAACTGCTGGATGATCAAGGGACCTTCAACATCGGTAAACGTAATTATGTGATGCTGCGACAACTCTTCTGGAAAAACAACGTGCTGATCGACGCTGAAGATATCGGTGGATCCATCAGCCGAACCGTAACACTCGATATTAAGACAGGAAAAGTCACGGTGAAAAACAGAAGTCGAGAAATTGAGCTATGAAAAAAATCGAAGACATTATCCAACAGGTCGAATCGTTACCACAGCTGCCCGATACCGCGGTCAAGTTGATGAAGCTCATGGGCGATCCGCGAAGCACCCTGGACGACATCGTGGAAGCCATTAAATATGACCAGGTCGTAACTACACAAGTTCTAAAACTCTGCAACTCCGCTTACTTCGGTTTGTCACGCAAAGTGACCTCGCTCAACGACGCCATGCTTTGCCTGGGAACGATCAAACTGTTGCAAATGGTGATGGCTGTCCATACCAATTCCATGCTGACAAAAAAGCAAGTTGGATACGGGCTGCAATCAGGATCGTTATGGAAACACTCCGTTGCGGTCGCCATCGCATCTTCGCTGATCGCACAAAAACTCAAAGTCGCAGACGTGAATCTCGTGTTCACCGCAGGCCTGTTACATGACATCGGAAAAGTCGTGCTGGATCAGTATGTCGATCACGATTTCAACGAACTCCAACGCCTCGTCACCGAAGAGGGATTGTCCTTTTCAGAGGCGGAAAAAGGAGTCATCGGTTTCGCCCATGATGAAGTGGGGTCGATGATCGCCGAAAAATGGAACTTACCGGAAACGATTGTTCGTTGTATTCAACACCACCACTCACCCTGGGATCTGGAACAACCCGATACCGCCGTCGACATCGTTTACCTGGCGGATTGTATCTGTCTGATGATGGGTATCGGTCTGGGAGAAGACGGGCTTAGTTACCGAGCCGACCCCAAAGTGATGGAACGGCACGGATTACACGAATCTGATTTAGAATACATCGGAGCGCAAATGATTACCGAGTTCAAACGCGTACAAGAACTGTTTGAAGAAGACGCCGAAACCCATCAGCATCCGGAACCGGTTCGCTGATCGGAGAATAACCATGACCAATAACATTTTAATTGTTGACGACTCTGCGACCATTCGCTCAATCGTAAAAAAAGCCGTGGAAATGATCGGTCTGGATGTCGGAGAAATCTTTGAAGCCGCCAATGGGATCGAAGCCCTGGCCAAACTCGCAGACCACAAAGTCGCAGTGCTATTGGTCGACATCAACATGCCCACCATGAACGGGATTCAGCTCGTCGAACGCATGAAACAAAACGAGAGTCTCAAAGAGATTCCAATCATTATTGCTTCCACCGAAGGAAGTGAAAAAAGAATAGAGCAGGTACATAAACTTGGAGTCGCAGGATATATCCGAAAACCGTTTCAGCCGGAACAACTGCGCGACGTTTTAATTCCTATACTTGGGGTAGCCGAACATGTTGAATCAACAAACACTGACGACGATCTTTTCTGAAGTACTGGCGAACCTGGCCTTTATGTTCACCGACGAAAGCGAGATCAATCCCAACCCGGAGGATCAGTGGCTGGAGACCGTCATCGGATACAACGGTCCCACCACCGGAACACTCAAACTCTACTGTCCGAGAGATTTTTCCAACACCCTGGCCTCCAATCTGCTGGGCCTGGACATGGAAGATCAAACCGAAGATCAACACGCGTTTGACGCAACCAAGGAATTTATGAATGTGGTTTGCGGGCAATTCGTCACCGCAGCCTATGGCCACGAAGACGTGTACGACCTGACTATTCCGGAAATCAGCACACTTCCGCAAGCACCCGATTTCTCACAAAAAGAGGATGGAGAAACCGCGGTGCTGTCTGTGGATGGTAAACCCATCCAGATCATACACGTTCTTCAACATGAGATTTGAAACCATGAACCAGACATTACAACAAAATCCAATTTACGATGAGGGGGTTGAACTTTCGCCCAAGGAATACCAACTGTTGCGTACATTGGTCTACGAACAGAGCGGGATCAATCTCGGTGACGAAAAAATGCAATTGGTTAAAGCGCGGTTGGGTAAACATATTCGCAAAGGTAAATTCAAATCGTTCCGCCAATACTACGACTTCGTGATCCAGGACCGATCCGGGCGAGAAATATGTATCCTGCTGGATTCGATATCCACCAACACCACACACCTCTTCCGCGAGCCGCATCACTTTGAATTTCTAAAACATGCAATCGCGGAACGGGTGAACAACAAAGCATGGTGTGATCGGTATTCATCACTGACTCTCTGGAGCTCAGCCTGTTCCAGTGGGGAAGAACCCTATTCCATCGCCATGGTCGTACACGAGGCACTGCGGAATCACCCCAACATCAAAGCGAAAATCTTAGCGACCGACATTTCCACCACCATGCTCGACAAAGCCAAACAAGGCCTGTTCGACATCCACCGCGTCGGCACCGTTCCCCCTGCGCTCAAAAATCACTACCTGAAAAAAATCAACGTGGACGGACAACAAATGTTTCAGGTCGTACCCGAAATTCGCAAGTTGATCACCTTCTCCCGTTTTAATCTGATGTCGCCGACTTTTCCTTTCAAACAAGGGTTCGACATCATCTTCTGCAGAAATGTGATGATCTATTTTGACAAACCTACGCAAGCCACGCTGGTGAATAAGTACTCTCAGCATTTACGCACCGATGGATGCTTGCTCATCGGACATTCGGAAAGCTTAAACGGACTACAACACCCGTTAAAATATGTGGAACCGACGGTATACAAAAAAATATAGATCAAATGGTATCGCAAGGAAACTATAAACCAATATCCTCAACAGCAGACCGTGAGTAACATGAAACACATCGGACCCATAAAAGTTTTAATCGTGGACGATTCCGCCATCATACGAACTATTCTGTCGCGCGTACTCTCTGAGGTGGACGATATTGACGTCGTGGGTCTAGCCAAGGACCCTTACGAAGCACGTGAACTGATTATTAATTACCGGCCCAACGTAATCATTCTGGATATCGAAATGCCGCGTATGGATGGAATCACGTTTTTGAAAAAATTACAGAAAAATTATCCCGTCCCCGTCATCATGTGCAGCGGCGTCGCACCCGCTAACAGCCACGCCGCGCTACGATCCATTGAACTCGGTGCGGTGGACTTCGTATCGAAACCCGCGAAGGGTGGTAGCAAAGCTCTGAGACAACTCAGTGAAGACCTCGTCGAAAAAATTCGTGCCGCAGCCATCGCCAATCCAATTCGACCTGATATTCCAAATTTAGCCTCAACCCCATCCTGTCAGTCAATCGGTGTTGATCCAAGCCAATTTCTCATCGCGCTGGGCGCATCCACCGGCGGTACCGAAGCCATCAAACTGTTACTATCCAATGTGCCCGAAGATTTTCCACCCATCGCCATCGTGCAGCACATGCCCGAAGGGTTTACCAATTCCTTCGCCGAACGACTGGATCAATTCTGCCCGATGTGTGTCACCGAAGCGGTGGAAGGTGATCGTCTTATGCCAGGTCGAGTGTTTATAGCACGCGGCGGAACGCAAATGGCATTGGGGGCGTCGAAAAATCCATGGCGATTGCACTACGGCGACCACGAACCGGTCAATCGACATTGTCCCAGTGTGGATGTGTTGTTTGACAGCGTGGCGAAAAGAGCAGGCATTCAAGCCATCGGGATATTATTAACCGGCATGGGTGACGACGGCGCGAAGGGGTTGCTCAACATGCGAAATGCCGGTGCGGTCACGTTGGGGCAGGATCAAAAATCCAGCATCGTCTATGGCATGCCCAAAGTGGCTGCGGATATCGGAGCCGTACAACATGTAGCCTCCCCCGCTCAAATTCCACGATTGATCATCCAGGCCCTGCAACAAATGAAAAAAGGGAAACGACCCACACTCCAACCCGCTCGTTGATGTCATTGGGTGCCACTGACGGCTTGCGTGGGTGCCCCATTCTTTTCATTAGAAAAGGGTGGGGGACGGAATCGACGGGTGCTACTGTCGAACTCGGGTGCCACTGGCGGCTTGCCCGCCAGTGTTTCTGTTGGCCGTATGTTTAGCGTCAAGCCGAGTTACCTGGAAAAATTCGTGAGGACATTTTTTGGAATTCGTGATACATGCTAGCGCCTTCTGTATGGCACCCGACAGCCTCAAAATCCATCAATTCCCCAAATCGATTTGTTGAAAACCGGCGAAGTCCTGTAAATCAACATCGCCATCGGTGTTAAAATCAAATGCTTCGCACCCCGCTTGATAAGGCCCGCCATCGGGACCGGTCATACACAATTCCCATGCGGCATAATCGAACAAATTGACGATCTGATCGCAATCATAATCACCGATACCAAATTCGTATGCACCCATATCCACCACGTCGCACAGCACGCGCGGATGACCCTCCAGATCCGACGCATCGGCCTCAGCTACAAAATTCGGATCACCCGTGTTGATACACGGCGAACCGGACCGCAATCGCAGATCACCAAAATCGTCGTTCACGCCTTCATCCACATTGAGCGTCAACGGATCATCCCCCCAACCGTCACCCCCATCATCGGGATTACGTACAAACATTGGATCAGCCACAATATTTCCACCGCCATCGAAAGATCCATGCAAGTTCGTCGTTTCCGTCTCACTATGGCTGATTGTTGGAAACGAACTGCTAAAATTATAGATCCATTCATTACCATTATTGAAGAAAATACAATGATCCAGATCCGGGCTGCAGCGATATTGATTGGACATCACATTTCCGAAATTCGACTCCGCTGAATTGTCACTAAACACACAGTGTTGTATCAACGGGTAACAGTCATTGAGATTATAAATAACACCGCCCCAGTTCTCCGCCTGATTGCCTACAAACAAACAATGCGTCATCGTGGGGCTACTTCCAAAAATATTATAGATAGCCGCACCGTTATAAGATTTGTTCGCATAAAACACGCAACGATTCACGATGGGTAGCGCTTCACCTCTGAAATAAATCGCTCCACCAAATCCCTCAGCTGTATTTCCCACAAAAAGGCAATCCTCAATGGTTGGACTGACGCCACTAAAATTAAGCGCGCCACCATTAGAAATAGAATCTTGACTCGCCGCTTTGTTTCGTATGAATTGACAGGATTTCAACGTAATCGTACCACCCAGAACATTATAGATCGCACTTCCGCTACTGCCCGTATTTTCAATAAAACTCGTGTGTGTGACGATTGGATGGCCAGCATAATTATATAATCCACCCGCAACGCCCCAGGCTTTATTTTTTATGAATGTGCAATGGGTAATGGTTAGATATCCTTCAATAATATACATTCCACCAGCTACATAACTAAAACACTCGTTCGCGTTCCCACCCGTAATGGTAAATCCATCCAAAACGGTCAATTCATTCGGTCTGATGGCATGAACCACCCTGCAACTGTTATCTTCGTCAACACCGGGTTCGCCGATATCGCCACTGAGTATGGACGGATACAATGTAATGTCTCTATGATCGGGCATAACACTTTGATATCCTGCATACCCTCCAACGTAGCGAACTCCAGAATAAAGTCGAAACGTATCTTCACGTGATTCACCCGGCTTATACGTTCCGCCAGCAACTCGAACCTCAGCTACCAGCTCGCAATCCGCAATGGTTAACGCATCCTGCAGATTGTTCAATGCCGATGGCCAACTCCAACCGTGGCCACCCGGCGGCGCATCATCATCCACATAAACAATCGTGTGTATTTTTTCGCACTCATCCGGAATGTAATTTTCGTTGCAATCGTTACTGGTCTGTTCTTTCACATCGCATAAATCGGGAATATCATTGCCGTTACAATCTTCCAACCCATCACACTCATCAGGAATCAAATTCCCGTTACAATCAAAGCTGGTAGCAAACTCGACGTCACACTCGTCCGGTACGCCGTTGTTGTTGCAATCGTTGCTGACGCCGTCCTCAATATCGCACACATCGGGAACGCGATTGTCATTACAATCCAGGCTGAAACCCTGATCGATATCGCAGGCATCGCTGGCACCCGTATCATTACAATCTCGACCACTGAACGGCGACTCATCCGCTCCCATGTCCGCCCGACATTCTTGAATACGGTCGTCACCTTCAATATCCGTAGCCACTTCGACTGGGATCGCGCTATCGATTGCCTCGTTGACACACGGTGAACCAAACTGTAAATGCAAATCACCAAAGTCGTCGTTCGCGCCTTCATCAACTTCAATTGTTAGCGGATCATCACCCCAGCCATCTCCACCGTCGTCGGGATTTCTAACAAACAAGGGATCCGCATCGATATTATTACCGCCATCCACCCCAACCGTTGCATCCCAGTTATCACTGCCACCACTCCCCTGAATGTTGCTGTAACTAATCGTGGTGCCGTTGAAAGCAGAGGGCTGATAAATTTGCGATCCAAGTGCACCGGCTGTGTTACCCCAAAAAATCGAGTTGGTTTTGGTCTCGCGATAATCACTGACGACCCCGCCACCATTTTCAGTCGCCACATTGCCACTAAACGTACTGTTAATAATGATCGGGCTACTGTAGTCGGAGTACATACCACCGCCGGAAATCGCACGGTTACCGCTGAACATACAATTCATCAGCGTGGGATCGCTGTCATAACCATTAAACACACCGCCGCCGTAAGCGAAAGGATTCGCCTTTGAAGGCACAGATAAATTTCCAATAAACGTACAAGAAGTGATCGACGGAAGGCTGTATTGATAGTTGTGCATCCCGCCCCCTTCAACCGATACGTTACTCTGAAACAAACAATCCCTAACGATGATTTCAGCGCTATCATTGGACATCCCGCCTCCCACCATCTCAGCGGTATTGGAAATAAAATCGCACGAAGTCACCTCAAGCGCGGTGTAACCCCAATTATACATTCCTCCACCACGGATAGCCGAATTTTCTGTAAACGTATTATCGAGTATAATCGCGGGACTCTCTCCGTTGACCATGCCACCGCCATAACGTGCATGATTATTTGAAAAAGCGTTACCCGTCACCCGGGCCTGTGTAAAGTTATTGAACATTCCTCCGCCCAAACCATATTCACTTGTTGTGGCTGAGTTCTCGATGAAATTACAATTCTCGATGATGGGCTGGCCCTCGAGATTTGCCATGCCGCCCCCACTATCAAGTGCTGTATTGTTAGAAAATATACAATCGCGCACGGTCGCGCTGCTTTGATAATTGCGCATACCGCCGCCATCCAACACCGCCGTGCGGTCCCCGAGC
>CBDTZI010000024.1:0-15389 GCA_965364865.1 uncultured bacterium
CGAAGGAATTGCTCAACGCCACGAACGAGCTGGAGCAGGAAGCCAATCTCGCCGGCGGACACCTGGCGGTTCAGTTCGATGCGCAAGGTCCAAACATTAACACGTTAACCGCTTGTGCAGCCAGTACCCAGGCGATCGGTGAAGCCACGAATTTGATTCTCAACGACGAAGCCGACGTGATGATTTCTGGCGGCACGCACAGCATGATTCACCCGTTGGGCGTGACCGGGTTTAATCGCCTGACCGCACTGTCCACACGAAACGATGATTACAAAAAAGCGTCTCGCCCGTTCGATCGCACACGCGACGGATTTGTGATCGGAGAAGGGTCGGGCATCTTAATTCTCGAAGAACTTTCGCACGCGAAACGTCGCGGCGCTAAGATATTAGCCGAGATCGTGGGTTTTGGTTCCACCGCGGATGCCTTTCGCATTACCGATATTCACGAAGAGGGTCGTGGCGCGATCGCAGCCATGACTGCGGCATTGAGAAAAGCAAACCTTACTCCTGGCGACATTCAATACGTCTCCGCACATGGAACTTCGACCGAAGAAAACGATAAGATCGAAACGCTGGCGATTAAAAAAGTTTTTCATGAGCACGAAGACACGGTGGCGGTCAGCAGCATCAAAAGCATGATCGGGCACCTGATCGCAGCGGCTGGGGCGGTCGAACTGATTACATGTGTACTCGCGATTCGAGACGGCGCCGTACCGCCCACGCTCAATTACGAACACTCGGATCCCAATTGCGATTTGGATTACATCCCCAACAAATCACGAAAAATGACGGTGGATGCCGCCCTCTCCAACAGCTTCGGCTTCGGAGGGCAAAACGACACGCTGGCTGTCCGTGCTTACTATGAAAATTAAGAAAGGTCACTATTGCGGGTGCCACTGGCGGCTTGTCCGCCAGTGTTTTACGATCGCCGTTCTTCATGGGCGGCGCATACGACAACACTACTTTCCGAACCGCGCCCGTGAGGAAGCGGCCAAATCTTTACGCCGGGGATAAACCCCGGCGATACATTTGAGATTGATTTCAAGCGATACCTCATGCCCACGCTAGCGTGGGCATGCCACCCGATTATACCAATCATTAGGGCGCATTCGTTCGATATGTTCGCGATGTTGTGGATTTTTCTCATTCGCATTGCTACGCACCAAATCGTTGTACAACATTTGAATCGATTTTCCTGTTGGGTGATGAATGGCATCAGCGGCGATTTCACGCAGCGGGGTCAACACAAACAATCGCTCGTGCATTCGTGGATGAGGCAGAGTTAACGATTCAGTATCCATCACAACATCTTCAACCATCAGCAAATCGACATCAATCACGCGCGAACCGTTACGCTCATTGCGCATACGCCCCATCTGAATTTCGATCTGCATACATGTGTTTAATAACTCCGTTGGCTTTAAGGATGTTTCGATTTGAACCACTGCGTTGTAATAATCCTGTTGGTGATCCATGACGCCCACGGGAGATGTTTTGTAAATCGAGGAAAGGCCGCTTTCAAGATCAATCTCAACACTTTCATGCCGACATAAATGATCCACCGCCTCGGCCAGCGAAGCCAATCGATCACCCAGATTGGAACCCAAACCCAGATAGGCAGTAAAATCAGTGCTCATTAATTCATCACCAGTCATCATCCCCACGTCAGCGTCGAAATTCGTTCAGCGGCTTCGCGCGTTCTCTCTTCATCAACCGTCAGGGCAAAACGCACATACCCTTCACCCGCAGCGCCAAACCCGACGCCGGGAATGGTGACCACGTTGACTTCATCCAGTAATCTTGAAGCCACTGTCATAGAATCATAGACCGCGGGGCATTTCGCCCAGACATAAAACGTCGCACCGGGTGAAGTTACTTCCCAACCCGCAGTATGCAAACCCGAAACCAAGGCGTCGCGTCGCCGCCGATAGATTTCCATCTGTCCGCGAACCGCTGAATGATTTACATTTCGCAGTGCTTCGATAGCGGCACACTCGACGGCTGGGAACGTGCCGGAATCGATATTGTTTTTCACTTTCGCCAGCGATGCCAATGCATCGGCGTTCCCCGCGACAAATCCCACTCGCCAGCCCGTCATGTTAAAGGTTTTGGATAGCGAATGAAATTCTATGCAAACCTCTTTCGCACCCTTGATCTGTAAAATACTCGGCGGTGGGTCTTCGAAATAAACTTCGCTGTAGGCGGCGTCCTGGGCGATCAAAATGTTGTACTCATGCGCAAACTCGACAAGTTTTTCGAAAAACGACATCGATGCACAAGCAGCCGTCGGATTGTTGGGATAATTGATAAACATGATTTTCGCACGCCGACGAATTTCTTGCGGAATTACAGCTAACACCGGCAGCCAATCGTTCGATTCGCTCAGCGGCATCGAACAAACCTCCCCACCTGCGAAGATGGTCCCGGAAGTGTAAACCGGATATCCGGGATCAGGCACGAGCACAACTTCGCCGGGGTTGATGATCGCGGTCGGAAGATGAGCGATGCCCTCCTTGGTCCCGATCAAGGCCATGATTTCGCTCGTTGGATCCAGCGAAATTTTGTATCTTTTTTGTAAATACTCTGTAACCGTATCCCTGAACGCCGCGGTTCCGAGGCTTGATCCGTAGTGATGATTTTCGGGATCACGCACAGCCTCGCAAAGTTGTTCGATCACAAAATCGGGCGTGGGCTGATCGGGATCGCCGATTCCGAAGTCGATGACGTCCAGCCCGGCTTCGATCGCCAGTCGCTTTTTCCGGTCGATTTCGACAAAAAGGTAAGGCGGCAACAGCTGTAACCTGTCGGCTGAGAACACGATATATCACTCCCGATAATCCGCGTGAAAATCGCTTTTCACAGGGTACTTTCCATCGACAAATAAGATTGCTAGACTATACAACGGTTTGAGGTTGATGCGTAGTCGGCCAATCTGGAGAGTCAATCTTCGGAAAAAATCTCTAATTTTTTATACACTCGCAATAGTAAACCAGAAGTATTATGACCCATAAAACAAAAAAATCGCACAAGATCTACATTCTGTTTCTTTGGCTATTCTGTGGTTCCTTTGTCCTCGCACAGGAAACGACCCCATTCTATGAAAAAAAGGATGACACGCGAACCGTATCCCGAGCGGTTTGGCTTGGGAACCGAATCCTGAATGGAAGTTTTGAAGAAGATTTTATCGGATGGTCTACACGAATGGCTGCGTATCAGCCGGGTGATATGGTCAAATCAACTTTCAAAATTCAGGATAAAGTATCTCATACCGGTTTTAAGTGTTTGGAGATATCGGGTATCGAAAACACCACCTACTGGACGGCGTTTGAATCCGACCCCATTCCGATACGTTCGGATGCGAGGTATCAACTCAAAGGGTGGATCAAAACGCTCAACGTCCAGCAGATGGAAAATCAATACGAAAATTGCAATTACTACGTACAATTTCTGGATGAAAACGACGAGGTCATCAAGATGGGTGGCTCTCCCGTACGAGGGACGGGTCGTGTAATGGGTACGCGAGATTGGAAGCAAATCTCCATTATTGTAGGTGCGCCCCCGGGAAGTGTTTCAGCTAGAATTGGTTGTGTCTTAACTTGTGCCGGTACCGCCTGGTTCGATGATGTAGAATTTGCTGAGAGTAGTGTCATCAAATGGACCAAAAAAACCACGGATCGACTCGAATACTATTACAAAGACGAACCCGCCCCCAAAACGGAGTTGGCCTTGAACGATGCTTATTTTAACGCTTTCGAGGGTATTCTCGGATTGAAACACGCCCGAAAAATTCGATATTATAAATACAAGGACCAGGAAGAGAAAAAAATCATCACCGGCAAAACAGCCATCGCGCATAACGAAGGGAATTCGATCCATACGCTCCGGTGGGATAACAGACATGACATCGTGCATATTCTGATGAATCAGGTAGGCCGATCCACGCCTTTTCTGGAAGAAGGAATAGTTTTTTACGCTCTTTCGCAGGTGTTGAATCAGAATGTTCACCGATCGGCCATATCCATGGCCATAGGAGACTCGTTGATTCCCATACAAAAATTACTGGTTCCGAAAAATTTCAATCAAACATCCAAAAATTTTGGCAACGCCTTATCCGGCTCGTTCGTCAGCTTTCTGGTCGAACAATATGGAATCGATAATTTCAAGAAATTATATCCGTACCAGCTTCTGGACCACGTTGAGCGGGAAATACCTCAGCGGTTTTTAAAGGTGTACGGGATGAATCTGGACGAAGCGGAAATGGTGTGGAAAGAATATCTACTCGGCATGGTCGAGAGTAAAAAACCTACGTTCAAGATGATACCGTGATTGTGCGAGTGGGTCATGACGACCGTTTCACGATCATGGATCTAGAAAACAACCTTCATCGGCGAATGAAAAGAAGTGAAGGTTTTCTAACCATCATAAACTATTGATTCATGATGTTTGGATCGCAGGCGCTCATCAGCATCCAGAAGCCGATGACAAAAACCGCGAACAAAGCTACGCCCCCCAGCACACGACGCAAGATGCTGGGCCAGCGGCTTCGATGACTACGCCAACGAACCATGCTGTAACGGATAGTGGTCACGACACGATCTCCCAATTGCACTTTCAAAGGTAGATTCGATTTCCACCTTTGGTTACTTATCGGGTATATCGGTAAAATGTTGATCCCATATCATTAAGGTTTTTCCTGAAAAAACCCCAGGGACACCGATCTCGCCACGACGACAGAAGTGAACGCCCCATAAGAAAACGTTCGTGCCCATGAGAAACATATTCGGACGTGAGTGTCAGACCCTAATCATTTCGCCGTCGGGCAACGCTCTCAGAAATCGCTTACCGTACGCTTTGCGAGTGACTCTCGGGTCGAGAATCACCACAATCCCGGAGTCCTTTCGAGTACGAATTAATCGGCCCACACCCTGTTTTAGCTTCAAAACAGACTCCGGCACCTGAAAATCCATAAACGGATTTCCACCCGACTCACGAATTTGCTCAATGCGGGCTTCGATCATCGGTTGATTGGGTACGGCGAAGGGTAACTTGACGATGATCACGTTACGCAACGCCTGACCGGGTACATCCACACCCGCCCAAAAGGTATCCGCACCGAACAAAACACTTCTGGGTGTAGATCGAAATTTCTTGAGCATCAAGGAGCGGGGCATTCCTGAGCCGTGCACAAACAAGGGCATTTGTTGCCGGGTAAAGAAGTCCGATAGTTTTTCCACACACTGATTAAGCATGTCATAGCTGGTAAACAGTACAAACGCCCCACCGTCAGACTGCAACACATATTTTTGGATCGCATCACAACTGGCTTCCATGTATGCCGCAGTATCCGAAGGATCGGGCATGGATGTTTCGAGATAAATTTTTAGCTGTCTGGGATAATCAAATTCGGAACCCAGTAACAAAGTTCGTGTATCCTGCAAACCCAGGCGGTTGCGTATGTAAGAAAAGGGAACTTTCTCGCCGGTGGTAATCGTGGCTGACGTTAACACGACGCTTTTGATTTTATCGAACAGCGATTCTTTCAGCTCGGGCCCAACATCGATGGGCCTGCTCTTTAATGAAATTCTTGGCGCACGTCGTTGCGCAATCTCTAACCAGTACACCCAACCCTGCGATTGTAGCTGATGCCAGTGATCGATGGTCGTAGCCATTGATTTACACCGCGCTATCAATCCATGGATTTCCGATCGATCGGATTCTTCTTCTAACCCCTTATAGATGTCACGCATCTGGTCGCGTAAATCAATCAGAGCTGTGGACAATCGATTCTCTACCGGCGGGGATTCATGAAGCCGGCCATTCCAGTTGAATTGCTGATCGTGCCAAAGCATCAACTCTTGAAAAAAATCTTCGGCTCTGCGCTGAACCTCGACCACGGCAGGAATCGCGGGTGCGCCCCATAGCGTGTGAAGAATGCCCTTACCCGTACGCTCATTGTGAAGCATTTGCAACAAATATCGAAGTTGCGTATTGGAAATGCCCGAACCCAGATGATCCCCGGCGACCTGCTCCACGGTATGGGCTTCGTCCAGGACTACATAATCATAGTCCGGCAGAATCGAAGCCCCCTCCCGTCTCAAGGCGAGGTCGGAAAACAGCATCGCATGATTCACAATGAGTAGCTGTGCACCGGCGGCCCGTTTTCTCGCCCTTTGGTAAAAGCAATTGTTGAAATGGGGGCAGTGACGGCCATGGCAATCGTCGGAGTCGCTTCGTACACGATCCCAGATTCGCATATCGGGCTTGTGAGGCATATCCGAAAGAGACCCATCGGCTGTTTTGTAGGCCCAGTCTTCGATCTCCCAGAGAGTGGATCGCTCTTTTTTTGAGTTGAATATCTGTTCCTGGCGCGTGCTGGTTCTGGCTAATCGGCGTAAACCCACATAGTTGGAGCGTCCCTTGACCAACACCGCGGAGAATTCTTCGGGATAGATCGATTGCAGAAAAGGAATATCCTTCTCGATCAATTGCTCCTGTAGAGCGATGGTGTGCGTGCTGATGACGACTCGTTGATTGTGTTTCGTAGCGCGTTCAATGGCGGGGATCAGATAGGCGAAACTTTTTCCGACACCGGTTCCCGCTTCTACAATTAAGTGCTCCTGCGCTTCAAACGCGTCGACCACCGCCTGGGTCATTTCCTGCTGTTTGAGTCGAGACTCGTAACCGGGCAGTTTTTCTGCGATCCGGCCCGACTCCGTAAGCATTTCAGTGGCTTGCATGGATTGAATCTTACTTCGTCAGCCGATCAACCACAATTAGAGACTAGAAATTGGAAACTAGAAACTGGATACTGGATACTAGAGATTGGAGGCTATCCCAATGCCCTCCCCGAGCCGCATGCTTTAGCTTGCGCGGTATCACAAACCCCGAGCCGCGGGCTTTAGCTTACGCGGAGTGACGGATTTGAGTCTTTGTCGTTTGCAGGCTGAAGGCCTGCCAGATAGTAGCCGGTGGCAAGCGTAGCGCCGCCACCGGAACAGGTTGCACCACAACAATTTCCAACCCTGTAAGGGTTGAAGAAGTTAAACGTTTCGGGAGTGTCCAATTCTTATAGTAATAAAGGGTGGGGAACGTAAGAAGTCATGAATTACTAAATGTTGAGGATTAATTCTGCAACCCCTTCAGGGTTGAATTAATTTTACCAAATCTTACCGTGGGTGGCGTCCGACTATGTCGGACTTACCCACGGCTACTGTCTTGAAGCCTTTCAGGCTTATACGGAGTCGGGTACCCCATTCTTGCTTCGCAAGAATGGGGTACCCACGACAGATATCCTTCAAACCCCCAACTTCTTTCGCAACGACTCGGCTATCTTCTTGATCTCATCTTGGGCATAGCCGGTTTCCTTGTCAATACGCGACTCGATCAATTTGAGCGTCTTTTCGTCCGGCCAATGTTCGGCCAGTGCCTGAAGCACGGCGCCACGAACATCTACATGCTCATACTTAACGGCGCGTTCTTCGAGAAGCTTTCGCGTGTTATCGTCCAGCCAATGTTCAGCCAGGGCTTTGAGTGCGGCAGATCGGTAGTAATTCCCCTCTTGTCCCCCTTTCGTAGTACAAGTGAGCGACTCGACAGTCTCTCTGTCGTCGGCAACATGGGCAACGAGATGCGGCCAGAAATCTTCGCCCCAACTACTATCCGGAATATTATCAGTATGCGATGACAGTCGTTCCAACAGATATTCTCGTCCGGGCCAGCTCGTTCCCAGTTCACGGCACGCGGGAATCAAAAACATCACGAAGAGTCCGTACGATTCACTTTCCATCGTCGCCTTGGTAGTTGCATTCATCGTGGTTTTCATCAGATGCGTTCCGACATTATTCAATTTTGTCAGATTGCGAACCTCGCTGAGACAGTAGATCGCAAGAGGCAATTCCGGTATCGGGCTATCGCCTTCCCACTTCTCCAATTCCGCGTCCGTTCGCGTAGCCAAATGTTTGACGATCAGGCCGACGAACTGTTCGTCGATCTGGCCGCATATCAGTCGCAATACTTCGCGCCAATCGTCATCAGGACTGTGCTCTTCAAACAATGCGATGAGGCCATCAATATCCAGCGTTTTTGCTATGTGGAATCGGTGGACGTATTCGGCGGCGGTCAGATATTCTAAAAACGTGCGATGGACAAAGCCGTAGTGTTGCGGGCCTCGCAGGCAGAGTATGTAGTTCCGCTCGCGAAGTTGATGGATCACGCGGCGGGCCGCTTTTTTCGCTTCGGCTTCGTCGGTCTGCCACTGTTCTTCGATCAGGAAAGACTGGATTTCCTGCTCCAGGTCGTCTTCTGCGATGATGTTACCCTGCAAGCCCCCCTCACCCGTCTGCATGCGCATGGCGATCCGCCGCAGCAGGTCTTTTTTGTCTTCGGCGTTCAGATATCGTTCATCGGGCAGTTCCAGATGGCGGTTAGCGTCCCAGTGATGACAGAGTACCTCGACCGCCTTTTCGTAAAACTTAGCCCGCTCGCGGGGCAGCTCCTGTTCGCGGGCCAACAGAACCATGATAGTCAACAGCATGGGATTACCGGCTAACAAGCGTATGGATGACGACTGTTTTACGCTACTCAGCACGCGCTCAGTCCGCTGCTCAGCCAGTTGTGGTTTTTGGGTGAAAGTGAGTTTAAACCAGCCTCGTGTGAATGTTTCAATCTGTATGTCGTCAAGGTCCTGCAGGCCTAAGTGGGCAAATTTCGCGTTGCGCAATATCTTGTCCTTATATCCGACCGGACGCGAAGTGACGATGATTCGCGCTTTTGGGTAACGCTGAGCGAAGCCAGCGATCTCATGCATGACGCGCTCGCGGTCGGCTGAGTCGAAAATCTCGTCCAGACCGTCGAACATCACCAGCGACGGACCGTTTTCCAGATATGAGTTGACCGTGTGTTCGTCCAGAAACCACTGTTCGGTCTTGCCCATATAGTCAACGTATTGCAAAAAGCTGTCGCATTCGTTGGCCTTTCGCAGGGCGTGGAAATCCCGCAGTTCAATCAATAACGGAAAGACATCTTTGAAGGCTTGCGTCCACAGGAGTGATTCATTAGTCTCGCGGTCGATTGGCGGTTCAATGACGCCTGTCAGCAGGTAGCGCATCAGGGTCGATTTGCCCGAGCCCGGCTCGCCGGTCAACATCAGCAAGCGGTTGCCGGCAGCAGAGATCACGTCTAATACCGGTTTGGGTGACTGGCTTACATAGGTGCTGTGGAGCCTTTCGAGTTTTTCCTCGTCTTTGTCTTGTTGGTCGTCATCCTCCTCCTCGTGTCGACCTTTTTTCCTTAGGCGATCGGCCATATCCTTGGGTATTTCGACCGGGGGCGGATTTTCGCGGACATTTTGGGCCACGAACACGTCTCGAATCACCATCCGCCCGGGATCGTCCGCGAAGGCGGGCATGAGGTTGGCCAGGTCGACGGGCGAGAACTTGGTACGCATTCGTATTTTATACTTGTCGAGATGGACCTGCGTCTTGACGCCGCCTTGACGCTCGATCAGCTTCTTTATCTCTTGTATGTTCTTGGCGTTTTCCAACTCGCGCAGGTCGTCGGACAGGATGACCTGTTTCTTAGCCTGGCGGCGGTAGGCGATGCAGACGGTTGACCACAATGTATCGGGCGAAGGAAGTTCCAGCCCGCCCAGCTCGTCCCATCGTTTACGAAGCGCTTCGGGCGACGGTAGTTTATCGTTGCCCGGATCGCGGACGGCGTTCAACAGTTCCTCGGCGACGTCCTTGTCTTTGATGAACGCCTCAAGTGAAGATTGGTATTGTTTCAGCTCCTGGTTGGTGTAGCCGCTCCCTTTGACGTTGAGTAGTAGCATCTCAAGACAGAAACAGTAGGCCTGTTCCATGGCGTCCTGATAGGCCTGTTCCACTCTGCCCTTCTGGTCGAGATTGTCTTTTTTATCGATTTTTTCGAGCCTACCGAATAAACCCCTCAGCTTGTCTTTGAGGTGGTCTTTGCAGGCGTCGATGATCAACTGGCTGGCCAGATTACCCAGCGCAAGTAACACGAGTGGAGTAGTAACGGGATCTAACATGATTATGTCTCACATTCAGTGAGATAAATGGTAACACACGTAGCCAGCCGCTTCAAATGCTTCGACCACCGCCTGGGTCATTTCCTGCTGTTTGTGTCGTGACTCGTAGCCGGGCAGTTTTTCTGCGATCCGGCCCGATTCCGTGAGCATCTGCGTGGCTTGCATGAACGATTATCCTGTTTTTTCGATTGATCAGACACGATTTACATACTTTAGATGATTATCCTGATTTGTCATAGGCTTACTTGGTTACACCTGAGAATCTCTACGAAACCCCAACCGATAAGTTGCACTACACACGGGGTCTATCAAGGATGATTAAATATTTGCGAGTCGACAACTGAATGGCCAGCTTTCTCGTTCCAATTGCCCGGAAAAAACTTACCCAATGTCATAACTATGGACAAAGTGATATATATGGCGTCACTCCGAATAGACAAAATGGGCAATTCTACTCAACTAAAAAATGATCTTAATTCACGCACAGTTGACATGATCAAGATTTTACATGTGATTTCGAAAATATAGTAATTCTCACTCACTCATTTGGGTACTCACCTATGCAAGTTAAGGGAACCACCTAAAAATAATGCTGGTCAAACCCCTGTCAAGTTGTTAGGATCAAACTTGTAAGATTAATCGCTTAGGGGTATCGCGGTTGTGGTGATCGATGATCGCAGAATTCAAAATGGTTTCATAACAGGAGATACCATTGAACTCGGAGGTGATTACAATCCATCATTTAGGGGTATTGATTTACAAATGAGGAACTGAATGGTTCATTTCCGTTTACTATAACACGTCCGGCAACGAACCGTTTATCATCATGTATGATTTGATCTTGGGACTTTCTATCTTACTTCAATGGACTGCCGCTGTTCTGGCTTTTCGGCTTACGCGTGTAACACAACACAGCCGGGCATGGGGAATCATCGCACTTGCTATTTCTTTGATCGCTTTTCAAACATCTTATACGGGTTACCAAACATTCCTCAGTGATAACATTTTCACGACTGACCTTGTTACCGAGTGGGTGACTCTTGGCATTTCCTTATTGATGGTCATGGGCCTCGTGACGATGATCCCATTTTCTTCAATCAAGCGCCGTTCAACAACAATCACCCAACAAAGCGAGAAGATATACAACACCCTGGCCAGGGTTTCCCCCGTTGGCATTTTCCATACGGATCAAGATGGCCAATGTGTTCACGTCAACGAAAGATGGTGCGAAATCACCGGACAGCAAAAGGAAATAGCGATCGGAGGTCAGTGGGGAGAAACGCTGCACGCCGAGGACAAGCAACTCGTTTATCAAGCCTGGACGGAGGCCGTCAGTCAGCAGAAAGATTTCAAGCTGGAATATCGATTCCAGAAAAACGACGACACGATCACATGGGTTTATGGTCAGGCGACACCCGAATATGACGAATCTGGAAATGTCGTGAGCTATGTGGGTACGATTACGGATATTTCGGATCGAAAAATTGCCGAACAGGAAATTCGCAGCCTGATGGAATCGGCCCCAGATGCGATGATGATTGTCGATGCCAACAACACCATCGTACGCGTTAATCATCAGACTGAAGTGTTGTTCAACTACAGCCGCGAGGAATTAATCGGCAACCATCTAGAAATGCTTGTTCCCCTACAGCAACGAAAAGTCCACCAACTTCACACTGCCCAATATTTTGAAAATACCCACATCCGGAACATGGGGGCTGAACTGGATCTCTACGCGTTACGAAAAGACGGAAGCATATTCCCCGTCGAAATCAGTTTGGGTCCCATTAAAACGCGGGGAGAAAAACTGATTGTCGCATCGATCCGAGATGTAACGGATCGAAAAAACGCGGAGGTTCAGTTACGTCAACAGGAATCGCAGTTCCGATTGCTCATGGATTCTACGGCCGAGGCCATTTACGGGCTGGATCTGAAGGGCAACTGTACTTTCTGCAATTCCGCCTGTTTAAAAATGCTTGGCTATGAACAGGTAGATCAGCTTTTGGGCAAAAACATGCACCGGTTAATCCACCACACCCGAAAGGATGGAAGTAAATATCCAGAGGACGAATGTAAAATATACCAGTCCTTTATCAGCAACCAAAATATACACGTCACGGACGAAGTGTTATGGCGAGCGGATCACACCTGCTTTCCATCTGAATACTGGTCTCACCCCATCCATCAAAACAATAAGGTCATCGGCTCGGTGGTTACATTCCTGGATGTCTCAGAACGAAAAAAAGCGGAGTTGAAACTGCAAGAAAGCGAAGAACGATTCCGCCAACTGGCCGAGAGCATCAACCAGGTATTTTGGTTAACCGACTGGAAGAAAAAAAAGGTGTTGTATATCAGTCCAGCGTATGAATCCATCTTTGGTTTAAGTCGGGATCATGCCTATCAAGATTCAAATCACTGGTTACAGGCCGTCCACCCCGATGATCAAAAACGTCTGAGAAAATCGATCTCCAAGTTGCACGATCAGAATAAGTATAGCGATGAAGAATATAGATTGTTACGTAAAGATGGGAGTGTTCGCTGGATCAAGGATCGAGCGTTCCCGATGTTTGACGATCAAGGCGAGATCACTCGTATCGCATGGCTTGCCGAAGATATCACTGACCAGAAAAAAACGGAAGAGGATAGAAAAAACTTGGAATCTCAATTACGCCAGTCCCAGAAACTCGAAGCCATCGGACTTTTGGCTGGCGGCATTGCTCACGACTTCAATAATATCTTGACCGCCATCATCGGAAATGCCGAGCTTCTTCTTCGGAAATCGATCAAGCAGAATACGATTGACGACGCGATGAAAACCGGCCTGGATCAGATCGACCAGGCGGCCAAACGCGCCGCAAAATTGACGCGTCAATTGTTGACCTTCAGCCGAAAACAAATACTCAAACCTGTCGATTTTGATTTGAATAAAATTCTGAGTGACCTGAAACCCATGATCCATAGCTTATTGAGTGATAACATCGAATTGGTGATCATACCCTCTTCCACCCCGGCTATGATCCGTGCGGATATGGGGCAAATTGAACAGGTGTTGCTGAATATGACCATAAACGCCCGTGATGCACTTTCTATGGGTGGACAACTAACGCTCAAAACAGAAATCATCAAGTCAGACAAAAAAATCGTACGCGAACATCCCAACATGACAGACAGTCAGTATGTTTGCCTTTCAGTTTCAGATAACGGAATCGGAATGGACCCTGAGACAGTAGAACGAATATTCGAGCCGTTTTTCACAACAAAACCCGTTGGGCAAGGTACTGGATTAGGCTTGTCTACTGTGTACGGGATTGTTGAACAATCTGGTGGCCACATTGTTACTGACAGCGTACCCACCAAAGGAACAACTTTTACACTCTACTTCCCTTTCGTAAAATAATCACACAATTCTGGATACGAGGATATCCTAACAAATGATTACATATCGACGTTTTGCATGTACAACCAGTGATCAGGATTAACATGTTTCTTTTACAGACAAGTATTGTGCCCTGACTACGATCACAATTAGGATGAAGTCAGGTATGGGACAACAAAAACAAACTGGGAGTTTGTTAAAGCGTCACTCTAATGCCGTTGCTAAAGCATCGCTCTAATACAATGGAACTGTTCATGTTTAGATCTACACTTCGCCTCCTTTTGTTAACGTCGATATCAAACCAAGGCGATCGGTTGTTTCAAAACCCTATCCGTAAGACCTTTGGGTCGCATAACCATTTGAGGTCTGTCGAAAGCCTAACGTACACAAACAAAATTTCACTTTCTACTCGACAAGTACCAAATATGAAAAATTTTATAAGAATTACTGGAATTGTTATTATCCTGTGCTAGTATGGACTCATCGGGTTAGTTGTAGAGGCTATTCAATTTGATTTTACTAATTGGGCGATACCATGGTTTCAGAACCCATCATTTATATTGTTGATGATGATCCCGATGTTCGGAATTTCTTAATGCAACTGGTTCAATCTTCCGGCTATAAAGCTAAAAGTTACGATCACGCTCAAACATTCCTGAATGAATTCACAGACGATCAACATGGATGCCTGCTGCTTGATGTTCGTATGCCTGATTTAACGGGCCCCGGATTGCAGGACAAGCTGGTTGAAAAAGGAATGGATATTCCCATCATCATGATGACGGGTTACGGAGACGTACCCACCGCGGTGCGTGCCATTCAAAAAGGCGCGATCGATTTTATCGAAAAGCCGTTAGACAGTGAACGGCTGTTGGATCGAATTCGTCAGGCGTTGGAAATCGATATCACTCAACGTAAATTACGGAAGCGTAAGAACGAATTTCTATCGCTGTTCGCGCGCCTGACCACTCGTGAGCGAGAAGTGATGGAGCTTGTTGTTTCAGGCAAAGCCAATAAGCAGGTGGCCGTCGATCTGGGCATCAGCCCCAAGACCGTTGAAATTCATCGCGCCCATGTGATGCAAAAAATCCAGGTGGATTCACTAGCGGAACTCGTACGCGCCGCTCACATTTCCGGTGCGATCAACGATGATCTCTCTTGAGTCTGATTTTCAATATATTCCCGATTCTATTCGACATTCCATCCCTCCTGATTCCCCTTGATGCGACATAAACAGCTATTTTCAAGCCATATCCGTACCTTTTACACCCAAAATCAGACCCCGCATTTATACCTAACATTTTTCTAACATTCCTCTTGCCTTCTGGTCGATGATGGTGTAGATTGGTGCGAATCAGAGCCATGGAGTTTGGCTTCAGAGAAATAAATTTGTCGAGGCGCGGCATGTCATTATTGGTTACGGGTAGTATCGGAATAGACACCGTTAGTTCTCCTTATGGTCAGGTGGATGGTGTTCTGGGTGGTTCAGCGGTCTATTTTGCATTCGCCGCTTCTCAATACGTCCCGGTGCGGCTTGTCGCGGTCGTGGGCGACGACTTCCCCGACGAATTCCGAGCCATTCTTGAATCTCGAAAGATCGACCTTGCCGGGCTGGAGGTTCGACCCGGTAGCGAAACATTCCGCTGGACGGGTCAATATGAGGGCGACATGAACGAAGCCCAGACCGTCGCCGTCGATCTAAACGTGTTGGCTGAGCAAGGACCGAAAGTCCCAGCTTCTATCACGGATAGTGAAACGGTCTTTCTGGCGAATACCCACCCTACATTACAGCGTGAACTGTTGGCTCAGCTCACCGCCCCCAAGCTTTCCGTGTGCGACACCATGAACCTCTGGATCGACAACGAGCGGGATTCGCTCCTGGAGACGCTCAAAATGGTTACGGGCGTGATTATCAACGACGCCGAGGCGAGGCAATTAACCGACCGGGTCAATTTGATCGAGGCG
>CBDTZI010000025.1:0-15314 GCA_965364865.1 uncultured bacterium
TCGGCGTCGTCAACAGTGCAAGCAGATGATTGGAAATCCCCAGCCCGTTCATCAACATCATCCACATCAGGAACGCGGGCCTTTTGGATCGCACAAACAAAATCAGACACCACAGCTCCGCCGTCAACAGCGCGGTGGATAACGTATACGTCTCTGTCACGGTGGACATCTGCCAGAATGAATGTGCAAGGCCCATCGACAACGCGGCAAACAGACCCGCCCCTCGCCGACCGGTTAAACTCACAACGCAGCCAAACAGGTTTGCCACCGTAATCGCTCCGGCGAATGCGCTGATCAGCGCGACCGCAAAGCTTGGCTCCAACAGATCCCACGAAACCACCGTCCGTCCCAGCCAGTGATGCAACGGGTGTACCAGCGCCAGGCCCAGTGGATTATGAATCTGTTTCGTCACGATACGCAACGTATGAAATCCCGAATCCTGCCAGTGAATACCCCGTTGGGTGGTCTGAGAGTAGAGTAACAAGGACAGGCACAGCAACAGCCCCCAGATCGCACCATTGACCATCAGATCGCGGCGTGACGTTGTTTCGGTTTGTAAGGGTTGCGATTTTTTCATAAAAAGAGGCCTCACCGAACTATCGGCTGATTTACGATACGAGGACATATGTGGCGTGACAAGATTAGATCTTACGATCGGAGTATTTCTGTATGAATGTTGTTAATACATTCGGCGTTATTTTTGACATGGATGGTGTCTTGATCAACTCCGCGGAGGCCCATTTTCAAAGCTGGAAACAGCTGGCTGATGAAATCGATGCCAAGGTGACCAAAGCGCAATTCGACGCCACCTTCGGTCGACACAACAGCGACATCATTCCCATCGTGTTTGATGTTCATGAGCGTGAGAAAATAAAGCAGCTGGCGGATCGAAAAGAGGAACTCTATCGCGATCTCGTCCGCCGCGATCCGTCGATCATCGAAGGTGCCATCGATCTGGTGCGAGCCTTGCACCAGCGAAGCATTCCGTTGGCAGTGGGATCATCCGCGCCGCGCGCGAACATCGAGTTGATTCTGAGCCTGATGGGTGTTCAGGATTGTTTCTTGGCTTTGGTTTGTGCTGATGATGTGACGCGCGGCAAGCCTGACCCGCAGGTGTTTTCGATGTGCTGCGAAAAATTGAAATTACCGTCCAACCAATGTGTTGTCATCGAAGACGCGCCCGCTGGCATCGAAGCGGCCTGCGCCGCAGGGGCGAAATGTGTGGCTATACTCATTCACCATACTCGTGAACAATTCCCGCAGGCTGACCTGATCGTAGAAAAACTCAGTGATTTGAGTGTGGAAAAAATCGAAAAGCTGATGTCTAATTAGCATTCGCCGCCGATGTCGCGCCAGATCGTCAGATACAAAATCCGATCCTCTTCGACCTCGTGGCGACGCATCATCGCCATCAATTCCTGGATGCGAAGAAAGAACACCTCGCGATCTTCCATCGGTCGATCCACCACCGAGTCGCATGAACGAATCAGCCGATCAAGAAATCCAAGAAAGTGTGTGTGTTCGTCGCGCAGGCGATTAAGCTCATCCATCCACTCCGGGGGAATGGGTTCGCACGCCTCTTTTTCTTTGGGAAAGTAATCGGACGCGTGATGTGTTCGTAAACACGCATGCAATTGACGAAGGGATTCATCAATCGAGGCATAAAATTCCGCATCGTGAATCCGTTCAAAACTTTGGTCGAGAAGCAGCTGCAACTCGGGGAGCGTGGCTCCGATGGTGTTACCATTGAGTGTTCCAGAAGGGACAAAAGATTCAGATTCGATTGTGCTCATAGGGTTCTCCAATCCGTCATCCATGACGGCTATCGTGTCCTGCCGACCGCGAGAAAATGATCATCCATGATCCCGCATTTTATCCGAAACGCGGCTGATCCACAAGAAAAATCCTGCAAAAACGGGGCAATTCTAGTGTCACTGGAATCGTTGTGCGGATTTGGGTTGAATTCCGAGGTTTTACGATGATTATTGTTACAATTCAAAAAAAGTTGCACCCCCACGATATTCGTGATTACCATGGCTTTGGACGGGGTTTCAAGCGTGCTGAGATGATAAGCATTGGGAATATATTCTAACAAGGAAGAACAATTCATGGCTGGAAAAATAGATTTCTATTATCACCGCAAGGGCTGAAATTCTTGTGTCAAAGCGCAGGGGTTCCTTGCGAAACATAAGATCACTCCGATCGAAACGGTGGACGCCAGTGCGAAACTCGGTACAAAAGATGCGCTGGGGCTTGCGACCATTGCCTCTACGGTGATCATAGCTAAGGGGAAAAAAGTTACGTCTTTTTCGATGAACCAGGATCGACCTGATGATAAGCTGTTGTTGACGCATATGTTGGGGCCAACGGGAAATTTGAGAGCACCCACCATTCGAAAAGGGAAAACACTGCTGGTAGGATTTAACGACGAAGTGTATCATGCGGAACTGATGAACTAATTTATTAAGAACGATCGCATCCACATGCAACACAACACCTCTTACTACATAAGAATAAATCGCAGGGCGGCAACATGTGCGAGCGTGATCGTCTCTGTGTGCACGTCCTTTTTTTTTAGCGGGTGCGCCTCGCCGCAATCTCGAATCGATACGACTTCGTTAGCGCCATACGCCGTCCATTATTACAAACGGGCGTGGATGGAATTTGATCACGCGATTTTTTACAAACCTGACGCGGTCAACGACGACGCAGACTTGCTCTCTGAATTGGCACCTCTGTTGATCGAACAGGTTCGATCCTCCAACAACAACACCGCTTCGCCCTTGAGAATCCCGCACGGGATTGGTGTGGTCATCACCGACGCCAACGGCCAACTTTCCGTGGACTCTACACAGCCCACGATCTATACCGACGCGGTGGTCACGTCCATCAAGGGTGTACCCTACGATCAACTGATTTATGTCTGGTGGTATCCGCGCAGGTCAGCGCAATCTGTGAGTGATTTGTTGATGCGCGGTATACGGATTACGCTGGGTAAAGACGGTTTTCCGCTGGTGTGCGAGGTGCTCGACGACGACGAAGTGGATATTCTCTTTGTCACGCAAACGCTGGAAAACGCGGCCAACAAAGCGTTTGGACCCAAACTTTCCGGTCGACAATTTTCGGCGGAGAGAAGCCTCACCGACGCGCCGCGAACCGTCGTCGCACGTTTGTTGGATGACGGGCCTGTCCCTATGGGGCCTTATGTTTATCTCTTGGCGAAATCGCGAGAGGTTTCAACCCTTTCCTGTCGATGTGCAGCCTCTCAGATTGATCGTTTTGTCGACACAAAGTATTACAGCATGTTGCCGTTGGAAACGCTCGGTTTATGGGGTTTTCAAAATGTTAAGTTGTATGTGGCTTTTGGCGATCAATTTTCGCTGGATCAAAGACTACGATGGATTGTAGAGTAATACGACAGGATCAACGTGTCGTTTTGAAGGAATATACAACACTGATGAACATCGCCGAAATTTTCTATAGCATACAGGGCGAAGGCAAACTTGCGGGAATCCCCAGCGCGTTCATACGCTTGAGCGGGTGTAATTTGCGATGCAGCTGGTGTGACACACCATACACGTCGTGGAAACCCGAGGGCGAATCGATGAACATCGATCAGATTCTCGAACAACTCGCACAATACGCCACCACATTCGTTGTTGTAACTGGCGGTGAGCCGATGATCGATCCCGAAGTGACTCCGTTGACCCGCCGGCTGAAAGAACTCGGTTACCATATCACGATCGAAACCGCAGCGACCGTGTGGAGAGATGTGGTGTGCGACTTAGCCAGCATCAGCCCGAAGCTGTCCAACTCGACCCCATGGGAAAAAGAGGATGGGAAATGGGCCGATGCCCACGAAAAAAACCGCATCAGCCTGGACACGATTTCCCGATTCATGAAAATGCCCGATTATCAACTCAAATTTGTCGTTGATCACCCGGATGATATCGGCGAAATCGATACGTTGATTTCGCAACTGGGAAACGTGGACACCTGCCATATCATGTTAATGCCACAGGGTGTCACTATGGAATCGCTGGGTGAAAAAGGAAAATGGATCGCTGAAATTTGTAAGGATCGAGGCTTTCGATTTTGCCCCCGCCTGCACATCGCCCTGTTTGGCCAGACCCGCGGAACCTGATGTTGAGATTTCACCAGAAAAACCCCTTCGACATCTATAAGGCTGTATTATATACAGTGAATACGCAAAATTGGAGTATGTGATTTCAAGTAAAACGTCGTAAGTGCTTGCTATATAAGAACTTACGAACTTTTATCTTTTAAGATCAATCGATTGATCTTATATGGCTTTATGATACACTACGTCCATTACGAAGCATAAAAAGGGTTCTCTGTGCAAACAATTCCTGATATTCAAATTATCGGACGGATGAAAACGGAGAATCCGTGGTGGTCGGAACAACATGACATCATCCAGGAATATCGTGACTATATGCCTCGTGAGTATTTCAAACTTTTTTATCCGCTCGTGAAATCCATGGCTGTTCGAAGAGCGGTTGTGCTCATGGGGCCTCGTCGAGTAGGCAAAACGGTGATGATTCATCACGCCATCCAACAGTTGCTGGATGAAGGAGTTTCTCCGAAATCGATTTGCTACCTGAGTGTAGATCACCCCATATATAATGGACTCAGATTAGATCAACTCATAGATTTTTTTAGACAAGCTACCGAGACAAATCCAGACCACGATCCTTGTTATATATTTTTTGATGAAATCCAATATATTCGCAACTGGGAAACACACCTTAAAACTACGGTAGATCAATACTCTAAACTCAAGTGCGTTGCTTCCGGCTCATCGGCAGCTGCTCTTCGGTTAAAAAGCACTGAGTCTGGAGCAGGACGATTTACAGATTTCCTGTTGCCTCCACTAACTTTTCACGAATACTTAACTTTGTTAAAAAAGAATAATCTTATAATACCATTAGATGACCGTATACATTTTTCAACGACATCCATTGAAGAGCTAAATCAACAATTTCTGAATTATTTGAATTTCGGTGGATATCCGGAAGTTATTTTTTCTAGGGAAATTCAATCCGACCCACAACGATATATCAAAAACGACATCATTGACAAGGTTCTGCTGCGTGATCTCCCGGGATTATACGGAATCGAAGATATTCAGGAGCTGAATTATCTTTTCACTACCCTGGCATTAAATACCGCTCAAGAAATATCATTGAAAGAACTCTCGCAAAACTCTGGAGTCACAAAAAATACTTTGGTGAAATACATCGACTATCTTGAAGCAGCGTTCCTTGTTAAGAGGGTGCACCGTATTGATCGAAACTCAAAAAGATTCAAGCGGGCCAATTACTTTAAAATATATCTCACAAATCCATCTATGCGGAGTGCGCTTTTTTCACCTATTACATCTGAAGATAGTGCAATGGGTAGTCTTACCGAAACCGCTATTTTTTCTCAATGGTTTCATTCCTCAGAAGCTCTACATTATGCACGATGGCCAAACGGCGAAGTGGATATCGTAAGTATTAAAACGCAAAAACCTGAATGGGCGGTGGAGGTAAAATGGTCCGATCGATATTTTGATCGTCCAAAAGAATTGAAGAGTTTGATCAAATTTTGTTCCCAAAATAATTTACATAGAGTTAGAGTCACTACAAGAACAATAACCGGTTTAAAAAAAATAGGCGATCTCAACATTACATTTCAACCAGCCAGTCTGTATTGCTACACTGTGGGTTATAATATTGTACGAACATTGAAAAACCGATCGGAATTACTCAAGGCGCTCTAACATCCGCTTGCCCAAAATAGATACACAAACTACCATAAGCTTGAATCAATAATATTATACAGATGAACGATCATGGACCTTGAACGAATTGAAAACGCGGTAAAGGAAATTCTCGAAGCGGTGGGGGAAGACCCCGATCGCGAGGGGCTTCGCAAAACCCCCGCTCGGGTAGCCCGGATGTATCAGGAAATGTTCAGCGGACTCACCAAAAACCCAGCCACCCATCTGGAAACGACGTTTACCGAGTGTTACGACGAACTCGTCGTGCTCCGCAACATCCCGATGACCTCCATGTGCGAACACCATCTCATGCCGTTTGAAGGCCAGGCGCACGTCGCATACCTGCCCGATGGTCAGGTGGTCGGTATCTCCAAACTCGCCCGCGTCATCGATGATTTCGCACACCGCCCCCAGGTGCAGGAACGTCTGACTTCGCAAATTGCAGATCTGCTCATGGACAAATTAAAAGCCAAAGGCGTAGCTGTGGTCATCAACGCCACCCACGCGTGCATGACTTGTCGCGGCATCAAAAAAGCCGGCAGCGTCATGGTTACCTCCGCGATCCGAGGCCTGTGTCGCAGCGACGCCCGCACTCGCAGCGAAGTCATGTCTCTGTTACATAACTGATTTTTTCAGCACCAAGGCACAAAGACACCAAGAAAAAACAATAAAGGGTTGCATGCCTCACGCTTGCGTGGGCATGATTGAATGTTGGATGGCATGGGTAAATAAGTTTACCCGTGTTTAGTTGGATGTGTTTACTATGCGGTCTATTACATTAATCAGAGCCCGGAGCGCGAGCGAGGGGTGTTTTTTTACAACTCATAATTTTTCCCGCTCCCTCACGGTCGCGGCTCGGATAACAAACTAACCTTCCGCGTCGGCGTGGTGCTCCTGCGTCGGGTCGATTTGCAGATATCCCTTCAACCAATGCACTCCGATATAAAACGGAATCGTATCGACGAGCGCGATGATGAACTTGAACAGGTAATTGCTGCCCACCAGAATCAGCATCGCTGCCAGCGTCCGATCGCCGCTAAGAAACTGCGCCCCGAACGTAATAAAGATGACCGCTGTCGCATCGACCAGTTGCGAAATCATGGTCGAGCCATTATTGCGCAGCCAGAGATGTTTGCCTTTCGTTACGCGCTTCCAGAAATGAAACATGTACACGTCGCAAAACTGAGCAGCCATGTAGGCCACCATCGAAGCCACGACCGAACCACGTGTGCAACGATAAATAATCTCAAACAGATCGATCTGCGTCGCTTTACTACCGAAGGGTAAAGAAATCGCATCGGATAATGTCAGACTCTGCCACGGCGGCGGGTTCCACGAACCATCCGGCAGCCATTCTGGCCGAACCGCTTCAGAAATGGGCGGCAGCATGTGTCCCAGCCACAAAAAAAGTAGCACAAGTACATTGAGTAAAAATCCCACCCAGACCACAAAATTCGCCCGGCGCCGGCCATAAAACTCAGAAATAAAATCGGTACACAAAAACGTCAACGGATAGGGCAAGACCCCAACCGCCAGGGCGAGCGGCCCCAGATGAATGAACCGTGTAATGCCCAAAATGTTGAGCATGGTCATCGAACCCAGAAAAATCCCGGCGAAGACGAGAAAGACGCGTTCTCTTCGTTCGTGCAGAGCCGTTGTGATGTGAACCGAATCAACCATAAATATTTCCCGAGCCGCAGGCGGAGTAAAATCCCGATTTATCGGGAGCCTACGCGGCGTTTAGGTCTCTTGCTTTCCACATGTTTACGTTTTGGATTTTTCTTTGGTTTAGGTTTTAATTTTGGTTTTTCTTGACCCAGTCCTGCTTCTTCCAAAAGCTCCTTAGCGGTATCCCAGTTCAACCATTGCTCAAACCACCAGGCCGATTGCTTCCACTCGCCATACCTGGCGTAAATTTTTTCAATTTGCTTATTGGTCGGCTTTTTGCCCTTCATGTGGGTCTTGGCGACGTGAGCGACGGTGGCGCTATCGATGGAAAGCCGATCCGATCGGCCAAGAAAAGACAAGAGCGCGTGTGCGCTGGACGGACCAATTCCGCGCACTGATTTTAGCTGATCCAGCAGATCATCCGTATCGACCTCCGGCGAGGCTACACGACCATCCAGCGATTCCGGATCAAACTTTCCATCGCAGACATCCTGACAGAATTTCAAGATTGTTTCCGCGCGATATCCGACACGGCACACTTCCAGCAGATACTTTTCGCCCGCCCGTAGAATTTCACGCGGCGTAGGCCAGGCATTGAGACTACGAAAGTGTGGAATGATCGGTCCGAGTTGACCGATCCGGTTAATCATCTTTACCGCCTGCGTCCAGTTGACGTTGGTCGCACAAAGCATCTTGATGATATTTTCCGTCATGGAATGCGATCGAATCGAACGGCCCGCCCCAATTTTTTCAATGACATGCAATGTCGGATGGTTACGACAGAGTTCGTAAAAACGGCTGCGGTCCTGATTAAGATTTAAGGTGCATTTAATTCGCTTGCGCATTTCGTGAACCACGTCATCAGAAATATCGCCTCCTTCGATAGTGACACGCAATGACACTTTCGTTTGGGTTTTGCTTCCTTCGGTTACGGACACGCGGAAGACACGATCGCGCATGCGTTTTATAATTTGAAAACATCTCGCTTCTTCGCACCAACTCATCGGTGCGCACTCATGCCATCCGTGAGAAAGCACCGTCGCTTTGAGTGAAAACGGTTTTTCGACCTTGATGGAAACGGTTGTTTTGTGCATTTTCCTCTCTCGCTGGAAATTTTTTGTCGAAAATACCCAAAAATCAGGGCTTGAGCACTATCCATCACACCATCTCATCCGTCAAATCACAGCCTGAACAGGTATTTATCCGACCGACCCTTCATAGCAGGCTAAAAATACATCTCACATGTTACAAGAACGGTCACATTTCATGTAACCTCTTGCTACATCAATACTTAGGTGTTTATCAATTTATACCACAATATATGGTGTTTTCTCTTGACGAAGGTCGATATATGGGGTAATCTTTAATTTGCCCGCATGTCACCTTGGTCAAGGCAACGGAGGACCGATCGACAGGCGAATCGGCGTGACAATATAACAGGAATTTTTATCGCATTTTTAGAAACGCTCCATCTTACAGCGGATGGGGAGTGTGTGCCTTATTTACGTTTAGGCTGCATTGGTTGATTCGCGGTATTTTGAAATTTTCTATTTTTATTTTTAACCGGCTCAAATTTGCCGGTGGAGGCGTGGTGAGTCAATGACGCAATTGATGGTCAAGGGTGACGGCGTGGGTGTTAAGGATGACACAACAGGTTCGAAGCTGGATTTCTCAGATAACGCAATGCGTGTCTTAACGGCGCGCTATCTGAAAAAGAATGAGCAGGGAGAGTGCACCGAAAACGCCGAATCGTTGTTTCGGCGTGTTGCGAAGGCGGTGGCGGAACCCGAAACGCTCTATGGCAGTAACCTGGCCGTCCGCAGTGAGTGGGAAGATCGGTTCTTTCGCTTGATGACCAGTCGTAAATTCATGCCCAACAGCCCCACGTTGATGAACGCGGGACGCGAGATGGGTATGCTCAGTGCGTGTTTTGTGTTGCCGGTTGGCGACAGTATCAGCGACATTTTCGACTCCATCAAGCATACCGCCCTGATCCAGAAGGCTGGTGGCGGTACCGGCTTCGCGTTCGATGAATTGCGTCCCACCGGCGACTATATCAGCAGCTCGGGCGGCACAACCAGTGGCCCGATTTCTTTCTGGCGTGCGTTTTCGGAAGCGACCAATGCCATTCAGCAGGGCGCTTTCCGTCGCGGAGCCAACATGGGCATGATGAATGTACATCATCCCGACATTCTTAAATTCCTTCACGCCAAAGAGGACCTGACCCAGTTCACCAATTACAACATCTCCGTCAAAATCACAGATGTGTGGATGGACGGGTTTTTGAAAGATGCGGGCACGCCTCACGTCGTGATCAACCCGCGCAACGAAAAGAAATTCGTCATTCCCAAAGACGTCAAAGTCTGGGAATACGACATTCGATCATTGGTTGAAATTGAAGACGAAAATAACCTGCCTGAAGGCACGTTTTATACGCGGCAGGATATCTGGGATATTATTTTAACCAACGCCCACCGTACGGGTGAGCCGGGCATTGCGTTTATCGATCGTATTAATCAGTCGAATCCCACGCCGCATATTGGCCGTATGGAAGCGACGAATCCCTGTGGTGAGCAGCCCCTTCTTCCTTATGAAGCCTGTAACCTCGGTAGCATTAACCTGGTGGAATTTGTTCAGGATAACGCCGAAGGCGTGCCTATGATGGACTGGGAAGGGCTTCGTGAAACGATTCATGAAGGTACCCGTTTCCTGGATAACGTGATTGACGCCAACAAGTACCCGCTGCCGGAAATCGATCGAATCTGCAAAAACAACCGAAAAATCGGCCTGGGGATCATGGGTTTTGCCGATGCGTTGTTCAAACTCGATATTCCTTACGATAGCGAAGAGGGTGTACAGTGGGGTGAACGGTTCATGCGATTCGTCAACGATGAATCACACAACTACAGCGAAAAGCTCGCGAATGAGCGAGGATCGTTTCCCAACTGGCAAGGCAGCCTCTGGGACACAAAACAACATCGTCCGATGCGTAACGCAACCTGTACGACGGTTGCGCCCACCGGCACGATCAGTATTATTTCAGGTTGTTCGGGCGGTATCGAGCCGATGTACAGCCTGGCATTTTTCAGAAATGTACTTCGTGGGCAAACCGAAGGCGAAACGCCGATGGTTGAGATCAATCCGATTTTTGAATCGGTGGCCCGCGACGGTGATTTTCTTAGCGAGGGACTGATGGAGCGGATTGCCACGGACGGCACCCTCGCTTCTATCGAGGAAGTCCCGGCCGACGTGAAACGGACTTTCGTCTGTGCCCATGATATCGCCCCTTCGTGGCACATGAAAATGCAGGCGGCGTTCCAAAAGCATTGTGACTCGTCGGTTTCCAAAACGATCAACTTCCCCGAATCCGCAACGGTGGAAGAAGTCGCGGAGATTTATAAACTGGCTTATGAGATGGATTGTAAGGGTGTAACGGTGTATCGCAACGGATGTCGCGAACATCAGCCGATGGCCCTGAAAAGCAGCGACAAATCAAACGCGGAAGCGGCTACGGAAACCAAAGAAGAAGTTTATCAGCCGTTGGTCCCTGCGATCTTACCAGAGATCACCAGCGGCATTCGTGTGCGTCAACTTACCCCCTTTGGGAATATGCATATCAACATCACGGTTGATCCCAATACCGAGAGAGAATTGGAAGTCTTTGCCCAGCTTGGTAAAGGCGGTGATATTGCGAACAGTGATCTTGAAGCGATTTGTCGGATGATCAGTTTGTGGCTGCGAGCGGGTGGCCGAATGGATCAGGTCGAGCGACAGCTTCATGGCATTGGTTCAAGCCTTCAAGTTCACACGAAGGAAGGCAAGATCATGAGTCTCGGCGACGGATTGGCACGAGCATTAAAACGGTATCGTTTGGTTAAAGCAGAGGTCGGTCTTCGTGCTCTCCTATTGGGAGAACGAGGAGTCGATTCTGCTGGTACAGACGCTGAATCCCGGGTTCCAAAGCCCAACGGAAACGGAAAAAAGGCGAATGGCCATGGAAATGGGTCAAAAACGTCCGCTGAGAAAAAAACTTCGACAAATATTCCGAGCCGAATGGACGTCAGAGGAATCCAGTGGCAACAGACCCAATACAAGGTAATTTGCCCAGATTGCCAAAATCAGCTCCGATTTAGTGAAGGGTGCGTGACTTGCGACTCTTGCGGCTTCTCTAAGTGCTAATATCGGACATTGTCCGGTAAAAAGATGTATTGTGAGCTGACTTCTGAGATTACGCGCCTAGAATTATTTACTTGACCGACGAAAGTCTAGTAGTTATTTCTGCCGATAGAACGGTGATTGCAAGGCGGATTTGAAACCTTGCGATGAGATTGAACGTAATATATATCGGAGGTTGGTATTCGGACGTAAATAATAGATGTACCCGGCTTCTTTCCCCTCCGGAAAGCACCGTTTCGCCTTCGGGCGGGCGGTGCTTTCTTTTTTGATTACGATTCAACGCAATTCAATGTGGACTTACTCACCCAAAATGTCACTGATTCGCCCTTGCAGTAAAATCAATCATGGTTATACTTGCTCGGCTCTGGATCAATGAGACGAATGATCTCAAGGGCACATACAGAGGATTTACAGGAGAACGAGATGTCTGTCAGGCTGCGCTTAAAAAGAGTTGGTCGTTGTCACCGCCCATCCTATAGACTCACGGCGGTAGATCGACGAAAGTCGTGCGGCAGCCGAGTCATTGAGGAACTTGGAAGTTATGACCCGATTACCAAAGAAGAAGGACGGAAGTTGATCTTGAATGAAGATCGGATCGTCTATTGGTTGAGTGTCGGTGCCACTCCGAGTGATACCGTTCGACGCCTTCTGGAAAAAAGCGGTATTAAAAAACCCGCCGTTTCCTCTTAACGAAAATGATTCTTTATGCGGATCGACCTTCTGACACTTTTTCCGGAGGTGTTCGACCCGTTTTTTTTCGAGCAGCATCATCGGGCGAGCATGTGATTCGAACCTGGTTTCGATCCACTGCACAAACATTCGCGATTTCGCCCGCGATCGTCACCATTGTGTTGACGACCGCCCTTACGGTGGCGGGCCGGGAATGGTGATGATGTGTGAGCCGGTGTTTGATGCAATGGAACACGTTGTATCGCAAGGCTCACAAACGTCGGATACTCCGACGAAAATAATGCTCACGCCGCAGGGCGAACGATTGGATCAGTCGATCGCAGCGGAGTTGGCAACAAGCCCTTGGCTGATCATGTTGTGTGGTCACTATGAGGGGTTCGACGAGCGAATTCGTACTGGTATAAACGCCAGAGAGATTTCCATCGGTGATTATGTACTCTCGGGCGGCGAATCAGCCGCGATGGTGTTGGTGGATTCGATCGTAAGGTTGTTGCCCGGTGTGTTGGGCGACGATGAGTCGGCGAAGAATGATTCTTTTGCTGATGGGTTGCTGGAGTATCCTCAATACACCAGACCCCGAAATTTTCGCGACATGGAAGTCCCCGAAATTCTTTTGTCTGGCGATCATGGCCGCATCGACGCCTGGCGAAAAGAACAGTCGATCAAGCGTACACAATCTCGTCGCCCTGATTTATTAAAGGGTTGCGACGAGAATGATAAGAAATAGGTAAATCGTTACGGCGAAGTTGGTATCAAGCGGATCCAGACGCCGGATGAACTGAAAATGAATCCGCCCATTTTTTTGAGAGTGCGATCATGAGAGCACCCCTGATCGAGTTAGTCGAAAAACCCTACCTCAAAGAGAACAAGCCCGAGTTTTGTGTGGGTGACACTGTCGATGTTTCCAATCGCATCGTTGAAGGTGAAAAGGAACGTATCCAGATTTTCAACGGCGTGGTCATTGCACGTCAGTGTGCCGGCATCAACGAACGATTCACCGTTCGACGCATCGTAGCCAATGAAGGTGTAGAACGATCATTTTTGATCCATTCACCCAACGTGGTCAGCGTCAAAGTGATTCGTCGTGGAAAAACGCGCCGTGCCAAGCTCTACTATCTGCGTCATCGAATCGGAAAGGCTCGCAAGCTGCGTGAACGTCGCATTCATCATAAAGCGGTTAAAAAAGAGCCTGCCCTGGCTACAACCGCGTAGTCAGCGCCAACACCTTCGACTTGGTTTCATGGGCGAACGGGCGGCTGAGAAATTTCTCAGACGTCTCCACTACAAAATCCTTACCCGAAATTACGAATGCTCCGGCGGTGAGATTGATCTCATCGCCCGCGACGGCGATACGCTCGTTTTTGTTGAGGTGCGCACGCGTTCACATAGCGACCCTATCCGGCCTGATGAGATCATCAAGCCCGCCAAATGGTCGCGTGTGGAAAAAACCGCACGCTATTTTCTGATGAAAAAGTCTCTGCAACACCTGCCCAGCCGATTCGATCTGGTGACGGTGCACATGCCCGATGGAAAATCATCCACCGTCGAGCATTTTCCCGACGCGTATCAGCCGAGAAGTAGATAACCCGCGCGTGGCATGCTCTCACGCGAAGCAGGTGAGCATGATACTAAGTAATCAAACATGCTTACATCGATCTTTGATCGATGAAAACATGCCACACACGCCTGTAGTATCATTGGAAATAGCGCTGGCGGATACCGCCAGTGGCACCCGATGTTTTTAACCCCGACATTCTGAACCAGTAGCTCACGGCGCTTGACCTCCGAGCGATCCTGTAAACAATCCTACTGTTATGAAACTCATTGACTCTCACGCACATGTAACGTTCCCGGAGTTAGCTGGTCAGATTGAGGCTGTGCTGGATCGATGTGCGCAGGCGGGCGTGGAAAAAATCATCACTATCGGTGTCGATTTCGATGACGCCCAGCACGCATTGCAACTGTGCGAAAACTATCCGGGTCAGATTTATGCGGGCGTCGGTTTTCATCCGCACGAAGCGGATAAAGTTTCGGCTGATGATATCGATGTGATGGCTGAGTTGTGGAACAATCCATCCGTGGTCGCGCTGGGTGAGATGGGGCTGGATTATCATTACGACCTGGCTAACCGCGAAAATCAGAAAAAAGTTTTTTCTCGTCAACTGGAGTTGGCTGCGGATGTAGACAAGCCGATTGTGATTCATTGTCGCGAGGCGTTTGCAGATACGATTCCGCTGCTGATCGACCACGGGTTTGAAAACGAGCGGGTTGTGTTTCATTGTTTTACCGGAAACGCGGATGAAGCGGACCGAATTGCTAAGCATGGCTGGCGGATTTCGTTTACGGGGATCGTGACGTTTCCCAAATCGACGGAATTGCAGGCTATCGCCAAAGCGTATCCGACTGACAGAATCATGGTCGAGACCGATTCGCCCTATCTTTCACCGGTTCCGGTTCGCGGTAAACATCCCAACGAGCCTTCGTACGTCGCTCATACTGCCCGTTTTTTAGCCGAGCTTCGCGGGGAGACGATTGAAGCATTCGCCACGCAGACGTTACACAACACGAAAACATTTTTTGGAATTTTAGATTGATTTTTTTAACGGTAATACCTATAATCCTTCGTTGTTTCATCTTTTCGTTTACTCGTACGCTCAATCTGTGTCATAGGGAGTGTCTGCGATGTGGCCATTCAAATCTAAATTCGCAAAAGCCTTACACAAACAGGCATTAAAAATGCGTACTGATCATGAGGTGGCAATGAATGACGATCGCACAATGTCATCCATTGATATGGATAATCAGGGGTTCTATTGTGTGTCTGAAGAAAAGATGGGGATTTTATGTACTTTGATTCTGGCAGGCTAACTGTGAGGGGGCTACAAGAATTAAACTTCACTACGGCATTAATAAAATGTTCTATACAATTAAAGAAGTGGACCATGATATGGTACCGTGTGCACCGCCGATGAATGTAGACATGGCTCGTGCGCTC
>CBDTZI010000026.1:0-15210 GCA_965364865.1 uncultured bacterium
CCGCCGCGAACGCTACATAGGTAGTCGATACCGGTAAACCCAGACTACTGGCGGTGGCAATCACACTGGCCGACACAGACATCATGACCGACGCACGCAAGGCGTCGTAGTGTTTCGTTTTTCCCGACGGCGTAAACCCCGCTCTGGGAGCCAGCGCCGGAGCACGACCGCGAAATTTCAATAATGTTCTACCCAGTGAAACACACCACTGTGGCGCCCACAATGCGACGTGATCGCCCATACTCCCGGTCGCGACCTCCGCCCGCGTCACACGCTCCGCCGCCTTGGTGTTCATGCCCACAAAAAGGAGCAATCCACACAACAATAAAAACCAACTTGAAATATCCACTTTCGTACCGATGTGAACGTCACCGGTTTTGATGAGTGCAATAATAGACAGACCCGGAGAGGCACAGTTCGCCAGATCATTCTGACCAAACGCAAAGGCCATCGCGATCATTCCAATAACCGCCAGGGTGGGGAACAGTAATTTCGCCGCTCGCTTGCGAAAAACGACTAGCAGCAAATGAATCGCGATCGCAAACATTCCCCAAAGAAATAAAATCAACAACAACGTCCCCACATCAGCCTGAACCAAATTGTCCAGCTCGTGTATCCACGTTTTGATCTGTTTCACAAACGCAAGATTTTTCATTCCCTTAAGCAACAGGAAATAAGATAGCCCAGCCATCAAGCCCCCACACAACCATCCACCGTGCAATAACAAGGTGGGCAGATGAGTCGTTCGATCACGAATCGCACCGCGTGCCGCCCGTTGCAAAAAGAACGCCCCCACACCCGAAAAAACGATCGAGCAAAATATACCCACCAACACCATGCCCGCTTTGCTCCAGTTCACGACTTGCGGATCCATCGCACAGGCCGCACCCATCAAAGCAAAGACCAATGAGGCGGTTGTGCTGACGGGCATACCAAAAGCGGAATAACCGTAGAGTAAAACCGTGTTCACAATGTAGACCGCGATATAAATCGTGATCGCCGCTTCCAGGGGATCAAGAAGAGTGGGATCAAAAATTCCCTTGCGAGCGGTGTCCATCACATCAGAACTCAACACCGCACCCACCACGACAGCCAAACCTGCCAGAATCACAGCGGGTCGACGTCGAAGTACCCGCGATCCAAACACCGCGTTGACCAGGTTGGCCGCGTCGTTACGGCCGACCTCGACCGTGTTCCAAATAAGCATCACGACCGCCAGGATAAGGCTGATCTGTAGAAAAAGAGATAACGATCCAAAATCGATAGAAAACATATTATATTCGTTTCAAACGGAGCGTTTGAAAATTCCTTTTTATTCGGAGGCTATTGTTATAGCCTCTCAAGGTTTATCAGGTTTGAAATCCAGTGCTGTAATTCAAAGAAGAAGAAACCAATCCAGTCGCCGATACGAGCTTCGCAAAACAAGGGTTCATGTTCGGGATTCATTTCGGGTACAAGGTCGGGATGCTATGAGGATAACATCCGTCGCAAGCGGTCACCGGTTTTTTCAGCAAAGTTGGCTAACTGACCCAGCTCGCCATAGACACGGAACCAGAGAATCAAATCGGACGGTTTCATATCATCTTCCAAGGCGAATAGCTGTTGCGATAAGGTGTATTGAATTCGATCCGCTTCCCATTCCGATTTTTCAACTGCCGCGATTTTCGCCAATACATTTTCCGCTTCCTTACCCACCATGTCGCCCTCTACCAGCGTCGGAAGATAGTCACCGATCTTTGCGGTCTGATGACATACATCTTCCACTTTGGTCACATAGTCAAATGTGGGCTCCACGAGAGATGCGGGCAGTTTCATGTGCTTGATGGTCAAGAGCACCGCTACATCCTCTACGGAGTCAGCCATGTCGTCTTGTAATTTGAGATAGCCCAGTAAATCGCCACGATAGACCGGCAGGAAAAATCGCTTGGGAATGGTCTGACGAATTTCATCTTTGATGATGTCGGCTTCGTGCTCCGTCTTGAACACCTTGCGTGTGATGTCCTTTAGGTCGTCATATTTTTCATCACGGACCGCCTCAAACATGGGTCGAACATACGCCACACATTCGGTCACCGTTTTCATGTGATAACGCAGCGGCTCAAAGGGGGATACGCGAAACAATTCTTCAATGGTTGGCACTGATCATCTCCTAATCTTCAATCGCATCGGGGTACAAAATAATACCCCGCCATTCCAAGTGGGTGGAAACTTGGCGCGCGGAATCGTGCCATAACACCGATCCCAACGCAAGCGCCAAATTCAATTTCTCAGGGATTTTTCACGGTTGACGGAGACCGCCATTCCAGCCATCTCGGTTCAAAATAGAGCCGGGAGGGGTCATCCCCACAACCAACCCCTGCTTTTCCCCGTTTTTTTCAATGCCAGGTACGCGGTGACCGAAACAAGGTGAAGTCTTGTCCGCACAAATCACAGCGTAATAATTTTGAATATTATTCGGGTGTGGCCTGAACTTGCGAGATCGAAATACAAGATGCAAGCGTCAGGCAGAAATCGTATCAGGATCGAACGAAAACCTTTACGATTGAAGAATTATTTCTTCACAACGGTCGCAATAATAGTTCCGTTTATTGTTGATGATGATCAAAACATGTTCTTACAAAATACCGCATTTTTCAGTTGCTTTGGACAAATTTATCAGCTACCTTCGTGATTGAATTTGATGCTTCCAAGGGCCGGAAATAATCAGAATTCACAAACGAATATATCGGCATGAGATGTTCTTTTCATCGTGTGTCAATACGGTTTTCTTACCCATAAGGAATTCAATCGTCATGAAAACCCATACCCTAATTACCACGTTTATTATGTTCTTCATGTTCTCCGCGATATCCGCAGCGAGCCCTCTCGATCACGTCGGTGAAAAAATATCCGATGTTACGTTACTCGATCTGGATGGCAAACCGGTTCAACTTATGGATTATCATACGGGGAAGGTTCTGGTCATCGCGTATACCGGATTGGGATGCCCTATTTCTGGGCGATACGCACCCCGCCTTGAGTCCATATGGAAAAAGCATGGCAGCAAAGGGGTCAGCTTTGTTGCGATCAACGCAAACCCTCAGGATCAACTCGACAACATCAAAAAAGAAATGCAAGAGTTGGGAGTAACGTTTCCGGTTCTGCAGGACCATAAACAATTACTCACCAAGCAGTTGGATGCAAAAACATCGACGGTCTGTTTCGTTATAGACAAAGATGGCGTCCTTCGTTATCGAGGCATGATCGATGATCAATACGCCATTGGTGCCCAGCGTGAAAAGCCACGTAAACGCTACCTGGAAAGAGCCATACGCGACGTTCGAGCGGGAAGAAAACTTGATATTTCTCGTACCGTCGCGCCAGGCTGTCTGATCACACGTATCAAAAATGTACAGCCGAAGCAAAATGTCACCTATTCCTCACACATCGCTAAAATCATCCAGGACAACTGCCAGTCCTGCCATCGCCCCCAGCAAATCGCACCCTTTCGTTTAACTTCGTACAAAGCGGTTCGAGGTTGGTCCGCGATGATTTATTCCGTGCTTGAGGAAAATCGTATGCCGCCCTGGAACGCGCACCCATCATACGATTCTGTGTTTGTGAATGAGCGACGTATCCCCAGCAAAGACAAAGAGCTATTAATGGCCTGGATTCAAAACGGTGTGCCCGAGGGAAACAAGGAAGATCTTCCCCCGAAAAAAAGTTGGCCCGCACAGTGGACCATCGGGCGACCGGATAAAGTGTTTTCCATGCAGGAAATGTATAAAGTGCCGGCAGAGGGCGTGGTCGAATATCAGTATTTCAGTGTTCCGACAAAATTCCGAAAGGATATGTGGATCAAAGCCATCGAGGCGAAAGCCGGGGCTGCGGATGTGGTTCACCACATCATCGCGTTTGCGGTGGATCGAAATAAAAAAAATAATAGTGGCGGCAATTTACTCAACGACGGATTTCTCTGTGCCACCGTACCCGGCGACACCCCTTCTTTTTATGCCGATGGAATGGCCAAAAAACTTCCAGTTGGCCATGATCTGGTGCTGCAGGTTCACTACACCACCAATGGTAAGAAACGAAAAGATCGCAGCAAGGTCGCGATGATCTTCACCCACGATCCGGTGGAGTATGAAGTGTTCACCCGCGGCATTTCCAATTTCAGTTTTCAGATTCCTCCGGGTGCCTCGAATCACGAAGTGCGCGGCTCCATCACACTGGAGCAGGACATACAGATTTTATCGTTCTATCCGCACATGCACTTTCGCGGCAAGGATTGGAAGTACATCGCGCACTATCCCGATGGCACGAGTAAGGAGCTGCTTCATGTGCCGACCTATGACTATAACTGGCAGGAGTCGTATGCCTTGAAAGATCCGATTTCATTGCCCAAAGGCACGGAGCTGGAATGTATCGCGCATTACGATAATTCTGCGGATAATTTTATGAATCCTGATCCGAACATCACGGTTCGTTATGGTGACCAGAGCTGGGAAGAAATGTTCTTCGGCTTCATCGATTACATCGTACCGGTGAACCAATAAGGGTTATCAAACGCTATATTTCAGTAACAGATAAATTGTACAAGTACATAGATTTTTTTATAGGGGTCGTACGGCGGTCCTCAATTTAAAAATGATACGAGGAAGTGCGCGTGAACTACCAAGAAATTATTCATACTCAACTTCCCCAAAGGCCACATCGATTACATCTTTGGCTACAAACTGTTTCGGATGAGAGTCGGGCATTTCCATAACGATTCTACAATCGATCAGGGTTTGAATATCCGATCTTGCGGTGTCATAGTGTATTTCAAAATGATTCACTAGATCGGATACACGAAGCACGGGAAGCATAAACAACAAATCTATAATCCTTGACATACGTACACCTCTTCCCTGAACAAGTTCTTCATAACGATCCTTCATCGTTTTCAGCAGCTTGCATCTTTTGATCGACTCAGACGCCTGTTCTATCGCACCCTGAAGGCAAAAACGTATCCACTCATCCCACCCTCCGTTTGTACTGACCCCGTAAAGCCGCTGTGTGTATTCGTCGCGGTTTCGAGAATAATACTCGCTCATGTATAACCAGGGCAGAGTTAGACGTACCCAGTTTGCAACACACAGTGATAACAAAACTCTCCCCACCCGTCCGTTACCATCTTCAAATGGATGTATCGCTTCAAAGTGATAATGAACGATGAACGCGCGAACCAGTGGATCATAAGTGTTATCATCGCATGTCAGATAATCAACGAATTGTTTCATACATTCAGTAATATTTTCCGCAGGTGGTGGAGCGTACGATCTTCGACTAACCCACACCTGCTTATCACGATAACATCCCGGATTCTTATCTTTACCGCGTACACCTGTCATCAATATTCGGTGGAGTTCCAATATCAGCGATTCATCAAATGGATTTCCATCAGCCATCCAGTCGTAGCCATAACTAAGCGCACTGACACAGTTATGAATCTCAAGCTCATCGCTTTCCTGTTGATTGCGCGGTGCTATTGTTTTGCCAGATTTCCGTGTTGACTCAATCAACAGCACCTGTTCCGGACTGGCAAACGTTCCTTCCAGATAGCTTGATTGGAGAGCCTCTCTGTACATTAATGGACGCAATAATAAATCCGGCTCTGGTAGTAAAGAATCAATCTGCTCCAACCGACCCACCTGATCTCTCGCCTCGCAAAGAAGCGGGTATAGACTGGTATCCATCTCCCAACTACCCGGCAAGGGTCTTGGAACAAACGCCCACGTCTCACGGCCTTGGGAGGTCGTTATTGGAACAACCTGACCCGTCTTAAACTCTGTAAAGTCTTCTAATTTCATAGCAATTATCCGAATACCTCGCCAACTATTCTAGTTATAGACTGTTTATTAGAATAAATCAAGTTGTTTTATAAAATACATCAAATTTTTAGAATAACATTGAACGTTCTTCTAATTTCTGGAGTAATATCCGAACAGATGAACGGAGTTTACGTCCGATAATTACTATATCATGAAAAGGATATTGCAATATCGGGTTACAATGTATTTTTGATATGGAATTGGGCAGAACTGGACTTGAACCAGCGACACACGGATTTTCAGTCCGTTGCTCTACCAACTGAGCTACCTGCCCGGCAAAATCTTCGTCGAATACACAAAGGATCACCCACAAATCGCAGCGATGAACAAAACCGACCCTCCCATGATGTTTCGACAATGCAGAAGATACGAACCGACACCCTTGAAGTCAAGCCTGCGGAAATTTCACAGCGAAAAAAAGCAAATTTACGGTGTAACTTGGAATTCGGGCTGAGCAAATAAATTCAGCGGAGGTAGAGTATGTGCATACACGAGAGTTGATTCAAGAGAATGACCGGGCCATGCATCGAAAATTATTACTACAATCACTACGCGATTACAGCCCAACGGACGTTGCCCAGCAGCAATGCCGGGACCGCATCATCGAGTTCGTGCAACAGCAGCCAGACTGTTTGAATCGCTCATGTGTACCGGGCCACATCACCGGGTCGGCCTGGCTGATTAACCAAAACGAATCGTGCGTGCTGCTGACCCATCACAAAAAACTTCGTAAATGGTTACAACTCGGCGGGCATGTGGATGGTCAGCCGGATATTTTACATGCGGCGATTCGTGAGGCGCAGGAAGAATCAGGTATTGAAACTATCGTCCCCGTCATTGAAAACATTTTTGATGTGGATATTCATCCGATCCCCGCTCACAACAACGAACCGGAACACTTACATTATGACGTTCGATTCCTGCTTCGCGTCATGGATACGGATCGGATCCGCATCAGTGAAGAATCCCTCGATCTGCGATGGGTATCGCGTGAAGAATTTCAAAAACTCCCCGTCGATGAGTCGGTCAGCCGAATGTTCGATAAATGGGATCAACTCCGCGACCCGGAACCTGTGGCGAAATCCCGGACCGCGGAGTGAACTCTCCCCCCGCTCTTAATACTTATGTGCATGAGTTACCATGCCTGGTCTTTTTACCCGTTAGTGCCTTCCCCCTCTGCGACCCGGCTTCTTCCACGAAAGCACTCTTACGCAATCACTGGCTGAAAACTCGCTACCATCCAGCATGAAACCGCTCAACATCAGTTCCACCTGTGTCCCGCGTTCAAATTCATCCAGCTCCAATTGTTGCATGACATTCGCTGTTTTGAATTTCATCACCAGGTCCATGAACCCATCCGCCTCGGACGATGATTCACGACAGGCACAGTCCTCACCTTCTTCACCCGGCAGACCCACAGCCCCGATGTCGCCCACCATAGTATGCGGTCCCGGAGGGCCTTCATGCGGAGAGGCGATTCCACCCATACCATCCGCGCGAAACAAGATCATCGAAGAAATATCCACCTGTTCAACGTCGAAATCGGACGATCCGAAAAGTGCAATGGGTATGACACCCCTGCTTCTACGATTGATCGGATTGGGGCACGATCCCGGTCTGATATCCATGACCACACCGGTCGGCGCAACACATTCGGCGGCCCCTTCTACGCAAACTCCACCCTCGTCACATGGTGCATCACCGGCTACGCAGTCGTTGACGGCATCACAAACTTCCGCACCGTCACAAAACAGACCGTTATCACACGCACTGTCGTCCGCTACGTTGGTACACGTACCCGCAGCCGCGTCACAAACGTCCGTCGTACAATCTACACCGTCGTCGCAATCGGCATCACTCGTACATCCGCCACCTGCAACTTCGCCCGTGGCGTAAACCCATACTTCGTAGCTAAAATTGTGTGCATGAGCGCCAGAAAAACCCCAGTCGCCTCCACCGGTCACACCGATATGAATGACGGTATTTTCCTGCGTGTTGGGCAGATAAGCAACGGAGTCTCGCATACTACCTACGGGATCGCTGGCGCCGCCTAAACCGCACGTATTATCATCACTGTTGTTACTATCACCATTGGTAAACACGGTTCTGCCGTTTTCCTCTGAAACCAGCAAAATACTGGAGCTGCCGTCTTCCACAAAATCGATGTCGATAATCGTTTCCGTAGATGCGAAAGGCAAGGTCAACTCAAGCCAGTCCACATCACCCGCTTCGATGGTACCGCTGGCCAACATAAAACAACCTGTTCCCGGATGTGCATTGCTGGGTCCGGGTAATACACTGGGATAGTCCGCGGACTCAACCAGCGCTTGCTGAGCTGAGACCGGCGCCGTCAATAATGCCAACATCAAGAAAATGGATCGTTCTCTCATCTTCTTCCCTCCTTATGTCCCGGAAAAAAACGCATCAACACCTCGATCCCATCTGCACAATTTTCAAGCGCAGCAGTGTCATCAAGAATGGCACTCGTCCAGATGTACCATCACCCGATAACCCGATCGTATGTCTTTACTTTTTCTTCCCGAATTGCGACATGAACAGCCTGGCATGGTTTACAGGTTGCGATGCACTATGGACCGCAATTTCTGGCCTGTGTATGTCCGGTGGCTTCAAGTCCGGACTTTGTCGCGAGCTTCCCCTCTTGCTCAACAGAACTGAGCATACGTCGCCCGCTGTATTCCCCCGTTGGCACCAACCTCTCACCGGTCGGCACGCTCCAGCGTACAGGTACAATACGCTTGATGCCCGTGCAACAAACAGGCAATTTATTCGCTTCCCTCCCCCTCATAATCGTTACAGCTTACCGACCCATCGTGAATATCAACTCACGACCTATAAAACGATTAGCCATCACTACCACCGATTGCAATCTTAAAAGCTGAGCCAACCGCCAGAATAATAAAGAGCGCATCAAAAGGAGAAAACATAGTCTCCATAAACGCACCGGCTAACTCTCCCGCAACCTCAATCGCCTCTTCAGATTCCATAGCCTCGTGCCTTGCTTGCCAGAAACGTTCCTGCTCTTGCTCTGCCAATTTGATTTGTGTACTAAGATCGTTATCGGCGAGTGGTACGACCTTATCCTTAGCCTGGGAATAAAACTCTTCCCACTCCTGCTCAGAAGGCATCCAATTTCCCTCCGAATCAGAATCGTGTTGACTTCGCCGTTCTGCCACCATCAAATTAATGTGCATGTAAATCAGCTCATTGCGCAAATAGCTGTAATCGGACGCTTTCCCGGATTTCACCCATTCATCCAGTTCACGAATTTCAGTATCCAGTTCTTCACTGCTTAACAAAGCGTAATCTTTCTCCAGTTGGTTATATATCTCCTCACGCTTCTCATTGCTATAAGACAATCCCTCAGCCTGAACCATTCGCTCCTGATGATGATAGGTCAGCCGAAATCGTTTACTGTCATCTTCCTGCTGTTGAAGAATTTCCTTCAGCTGCTGAGCTTGAGTTTCAAAATCTAACGCATCGACTCTCTCTTTTGCTGGATCGTAAAGTCGTTTCCATCGGGATCTCGACAGTTCATACAAATCCATATCTTTATCTTTGTACTTTGGATCATTCGCGAAATCCCGTCCCACAAACTCAAAGATCAATTGATCGCGCACATAATCCTGATCAGTCCACTTGCCCTCTTTTTCCCATTGGTCGAGTTGTGCGACCTTTTGATCCAGCTCCGTCTCATCGAACAGATTAATTTTTACCGACTCTTCTTCATAGATTTGATTCCGCTTATTGCCGTAATAGCCAAGACCCAGATGGTCCGCCCGCCGCACTGATTGATGGTACGCCAAGCGGTTTTGCTTCACACGCTTTTCATTATCAACGTCAGTATCAATTTCCTGTTCAGATTTCAATTCCTCAAATTTTCTAACTACAGCCTCATCGGTCATACTTTCCACTTCGCGATGTGCCATATCATAATACGAGTCCCAGGCCTTTTCACGATTTTCTTCGGACCATATTTTTTTCTCATCCAGCTTTTCCTCTGTCCGTATTAACACGATAAATTCTCGTTGCATATCAACATCATTGGTATTTCCAAAAATAACGGCATTCACCATAAACACAAAAATCATTAACTTGGCAGCAAAGATTCCGAACACAGAAAACGCTGCCGCGGTAAAGCCTGCGCTCAAAGTCTCATCTTTAAATCCCAAGTGCATACCAAAACCTGCGAAGGCACCCAGTATCCAGGCAATCCATCCGATTTCATACCCTGATGATATCGCAATCCCAAACCAAATCCCCGCCCCAACGAGCGCCCCAATGCCACTGAACACGCAACCTAGTACAAATGTTCCCGACCCGCTCGCCATTAGGCGAATTCTTTCCACCATCGTGGCTTCCAGCGCCACTTCCTTCGTCGACGTGCCTTTTACAATTCGTCCGGTCTGCGTATTAAACCCACACGAGACACACATGACCGCGTTACCGGGCATTCGAGTGCCACACTTCGGACATGCATTAGTTGGAATTGCAGGTGATTCAGCTGGGGATACGGTGACTTGCTGTCTTTCCTGCCGGGCTAATTCATCCAGCAGTGAATCTTGAGATTGCGCGGTTTCTGCGGGAACCATATCAATGGGCTGGTCTTTCGCGAGGGCGTCCTTCGCGATCACGAACACCTGTTCACAGGTCGGACACTTCGCCTTGCGGCCAAGTGAAGAAGAACGCACCTTCATTCGAGCGCCACACGGGCAATGTACACGAATCAGATCGGACGGGGTATTCGACATCCCAAATCTCCTTTTTTGCATGTCTTGCTTTGCGTGACTTATTATCGATTTGTGTCACGCAATAAAACAATGAATCATGACGACCATACGCACCACCAATGAATCAACCAGGATGCCGCACTTTCCACAGAGGGCCATGATGTTGACCCACAAGATCATATGACCGATGAGTATTCCATCGATGTTGGATGAACGAGATTGTAGACCAGGCACACCGCTGGCGCCAAGAAAATTGTGAAAAGTTATTCTGATATGTTTATAAAACGGATAAATTAGAGAATAAAATCGAGATCAGAGCTTTAGATCAGCGGTTTTCCACGCATATCCGCCGGCACATCCATGCCCATCTGCGACAAAATGGATGGCGTGACATCGTAAAGTGTCGGACCATCGACACGACCCTTCGCCTCCAGCGACGGGTGAGAGTACATATACATCCCCTGCTGCGCGTGATTCGCATCATCGGGTCCGGTATCATTTGCAAACGTGTAAATGCTGTCACTGCCTACGACGCCAACCGACCGCCAGCGAAGCTCGCCGAAAATCACGACCAGATCCGGCGCTACATTATTCACCGTTTTGTAAATCTCATCGGGCTTATAGCATTTGTTACCCATCAACTCGCCGTTGTGGTCGACCATCGCTTCGATCTTATCTTTTAATGCGTCTCGGAAAGATTCGTACTGGGACTGTTTCACTAACCCTTCGGGTTCACGACCTTCCACATTGATAAACAACCGGCCATAATAGCCGCCCTCACCCCACGCGGATGTCTTCGACCAGTCCACATCTTTAACGCTGAACTTCTGATTGGGTGAAACCGGCTCGGAAAAATGTAGAAAGCCTTCATTGATGAGCCATTGGTTAAACCTGAGGCCGCCGGTCATCGACTTCGCGCCGTGATCGCTGACGATCCAGACCGCGGTCGTGTCCAGATCCAAAATATCCAGCGTCTTGCCGATTTCGTCATCGACGTATTTGTAATACTCAAAAATGGCGTCTTTGAATTCGTTGCCCGGCACATGGGCGTGATGGGATTCATCCATGTTGCTCCAGAAGCCGTGATGGATGCGGTCCACGCCCATCTCCACCATCCAGAACAAATCCCACGGCTTGGTGGTCAACAGATGTCGAACCACCTTAAATCGACGCTTGGTCATCAGATAAATCTGTTCCAATAGCCACTTCTTGTCGTCCGTTCGAAAACCGGGAACGTCGACCATGTATTCACCGACCAAAGCATTAATTTCGTTACGCAAACCGGGAGGCGAGGTCCAACTGATTTTCGGATCGGTGGTGTTGGGCGTGAGAAAACTCGTCAACATGCAGCCCGACACTTTTCTGGTAATCGGATAGGTTCCGGGAACACCGACGATGATCGATTCCTTGCCCCGCGCACCCATGATATCCCAGATGCGTGGCTCCTTCACAGCCAGCGACGTAGCAATCATCAGCTTGTCATAGGAATGATCTCCGCGATTTCTAAAGCCATAAATCCCCAACGTGCCAGGGTCCTTGCTGGCGGTCATGCAGCTCCAGGCCGGTACGGTAATGGGCGGCATGGATGAAGTCAGCTCGCCATACGTTCCCGACGCCATCAGCTTTTTGATATTGGGCAGGTGATCCACCCACTCTTCAAACATAAGTGTTGGTTCTGCACAATCCAAACCGATCACGGCTACTTTTTGTATGGAACTCACGATTGATTACTTCCTGTTCAATTCATCCAAGTCTTGTTAGTAAATAAACTAGTCTGTATCAGGAGAAAAAATTTTCAAATGTTCTATCGCCCGGGGCAACACTTTTTCCATCGCCTCTTCGACGCCGCAGTTTAATATCGCACCAGCCGCCTGGGTATGACCGCCGCCGTTAAACTCAGCCGCTAAATCAATCACATGCACATTGCCCGAGCCGCGAAAATTGATACGCGTTTTTCCCTGATTCCCCTCGGTAAACAAAATCGACAATCGCGCACCGTCCAGCGAACGCGGCACAGAAATCTGATCGTCAATGTCCGCCGCGGTACAACCCGCGTCATGAATATCATCATAACCGGCAAAACTATAGGACAATTGCCCCTCTGCCATCGTTTTGGTATTGGCGTAGATCACACGAAGCAGATCAAATTCACTACGCGTCTGACTGCGAAAGAGTCGTTCGCCGAGCACATCCATTTTCGCACCCAACTGCAACAGCTCCGCAGCGGCCTGCATGGAATGGGCCGATGTGGTCGGTAAGGAAAAACCGAGCGTATCCGTTTGAATGCCGGACAGTAAGAGCGAAGCGATGGTCCAATCGATGTTCAACCCAGCTGCACGGATTAAAAAATAAGCGAGTTCGCAGGTGCTCGACGCCCCACTCACCACCCAGTCCACATCACCATACATGGTGTTGGTGTCGTGATGGTCGATGTTGACGACGGGGCGGCCGGCGGACCAGTCTGTTTCCTTTACCGATTTTTCGATGTTACATCGAGGCTTTTTGGCTGTGTCCAACACCACAAATCCGTCCGCGTTTTGAAAATCCTCGCTTGTAGCTACGACGGGAGAGGTCCAGTCCGCTAAAAATTGCAACCGTTGAGAAAGACAGCCCTTTGGCAGCGAAACTTTCGGCGAACAGGGTTCGGATTTCCACGCGAGGTACATCGCGAACATCGAACCCAGCGCATCCGCATCGGGAACCACATGTGCAATAAAAATGGGCGAACGCATACCCCGTATGCAATCGATCACTTCTGAAGGTACCGCGGGAGCTACGATTGTTTGTGTTGTAGTTTCGGATGTCACCTGTTGCGCCCCATCATCTCAAAGATATTTCAAAATGGGTGCCGCCAGCGGACTCACCGCCAGGGGCACCCAGGGATAAACATATCATTCGTTCATCTTACGTCTTTCTGCGAACGGTCGACTAACCGTTTTTCATCGAGTCAATCAAAATGTCCGCCACCTCAGGCCGAGTAAACTCAACGGGTGGACGTTCGCCTTTTACCAGCATCTCGCGTACCTTTGTACCGGAAAGAAAAATCTGATCACCCTCGATTTTCGGGAATGTTTTTCCGCTCACCATGCCACCGGCGGTCTTCGACCACGCGCAGTGTTCATATTTCAGGGGAGTGATTTTCAAGCTACCCTCGGGTAGCGTATCAAAAATTTCCTGTGCGTCGTAAGTACCATAATAGCTACCCACGCCGGCGTGATCACGACCGATGATAATGTGGCTGCAACCATAATTCTGACGAAGAATCGCGTGCATAATCGCTTCTCTAGGACCGGCGTAACGCATCGCAGCTGGCATGATCGCAAGCATGGTATGATCGGGATGGTAATATTTTTCGATCAACACATGATAACATTTCATACGAATCTCAGGCGAAATATCACCGTCTTTGGTCGCACCCATGAGCGGATGAATCAACAGACCGTCCGTGGTTTCCTGTGCACACTTGGTGAGATATTCGTGAGCACGGTGAATGGGATTTCTCGTTTGAAACGCAGCGATCGTTGTCCAGCCCTTGCGTTCAAAAGCTTCGCGTGTTTGTTTGGGTGTGAGTCGATGATCGGGAAACATCGGATCGTGACGTAGGGTCACCACATCGATTTTTCCAGCGAGACAGATGTCGCCTGATTCCATCACCATTTTGACGCCCGGGTGTGCAAGATCGTCCGTACCAAATGCTTTGGTACACTGTCTGGCTTTGTCCTGCTTGAATTTTCCATCGACGTTCAGGTAGCCCAACAGCCGGCCCTCATCGTCCTTCAACGCGACCTGATCACCCACGGATATGGTGTCCGCCGTAGCGGAGTCCACGCTGCAGGTGATGGGGTATGGCCAAACCGTGCCGTCTGCCATCGTCATGTTATCGCAAACGCTGTTGTAGTCAGCCTCGCCCATGAATCCTTCGAGCGGACTCATGGCACCCGTGGCTATCATTTCCAGGTCACATTGCTGCCATGCTGTTAAAGTAATGGATACCGCAGGAGCCGAAGCCGCCTCCGATGCCCCTGTTCGATCAACCAATTTTCCGCCGTGAGGTGCGATTAAGCCTTGAAGCCCCATTCAACCTCCCCTTTCTTTGGGTAAAATGTCACATGTTTGGGAATTTATTACTGAATACGCCCTTTTCGGGCGACTGAAATCACAGGATACAGACTAGAAGCAAGGCCAATGATCTGCAACCCCTATTCTTTCGGGTTTGAAAGAGATTTTCGTGTTGTTGTAATCCGTCGGTCTGAATCAGCCAGCGAGGGATCGCGCGGGTTGAATTCGACCGGTTCGCATCGATTCATCCTGATCAGAGCTGGATCGGTAAACCCAACCTAGTCAAGCTGATCTTATCCATCCGCTGGCTTTTCAGGGGTAGCTGCGGGTGCCACCTGTGGAGCGACAGGATTCTCCTTAGGAGTCTCTGACGATGGCTGAGCCTCTGCAGCGTTTTCCTGTGGAGCATCGGATGCAATCTGCGGAACCGCGAGCGTTTCCTTCAACACGGCGGGTTTTTCATCCACCTCAATCTTTTTGGGTTTGTTGGGTTTGTTGGAAGGTGATGAGCCACCGGTTTTTTTCTTCACGGGTGAAACCATCAATGTCAT
>CBDTZI010000027.1:0-15188 GCA_965364865.1 uncultured bacterium
CTGACTACCGGCCATGCGCTCGACGATCTTGCGCTCGTCCTCCTTGCTCGGGTAACCGACCTTCACCTTCAACATGAAGCGATCGATCTGCGCCTCCGGGAGCGGATAAGTGCCTTCCTGTTCGATGGGGTTTTGGGTGGCTAACACCAAAAACGGCTCATCCAGTTTGTGGGTTTCCTTGCCAATCGTAACCTGTCGTTCCTGCATCGCTTCCAACAAAGCCGATTGCACCTTCGCGGGGGCGCGGTTGATTTCATCCGCCAGGATAATGTTGGAAAAGATCGGGCCTTTTTGTACGATGAACTCGCCGTCGGTGGGGCGGTAGATCAACGTACCGATCAAGTCTGCTGGTAACAAATCCGGTGTGAATTGTAATCGTTGAAACCCGGTGTTGATTCCCCGTGCCAGGCAGGAGACCGCGGTGGTTTTTGCGAGGCCCGGCACACCTTCGATCAACAGGTGGCCGTTGGCTAACAGGCCGATCAACATGCGATGAAGCAGTTCATCCTGACCGACAATCACGCGGTGCATCTGTTCCAGCAATTTACGAAATGGTTCAGAGGCGGCGGAAACCTGCTCGCTCATCTGATGGACATCCCATTGGGTGTCTGCCATGGGGGTTAAACTCCTTGTATAATTCTTCTAATCCAGGGTATTCGTTAGGAGAATTTACCCCTGAGACTATAGAGACGCAACCGCTGCGAAGTTCCTGTCAGCGATTATGACGACTTGTTACGTTGTTGTGAAAGAATCAGGCGGATTCGGTTTGAAGCGCGCTGCGAATTTCAGACAACAATTGATCGACTTTGAACGGCTTAAACAACACGGCAGCCAATCCTTCGCGGCGGGCACGGACGATGGCGTGGTTGGGATCGTATCCAAATCCGGTGGTCAACACGACGGGGGTGTCGGGGTTGGCTTCTTTGGCGGCGGCAAATACTTCATATCCGTTTTTATTGGGCATTTTGATGTCTGAAAGAACCAGGTCGAACGATTGTTCAGCCAACAGGTTAACCGCTTCCAGGCCGTCCACGACCGCGCTGACCTCGCATCCATAACCGGTCAATACGTCCTGTATCGTCTCGCGAATCATGTCTTCGTCATCCGCGATGAGAATTCGCTTTCCGAAGAGGATGGGATCACGAACTGGGTGCGACGTGTTGTGAATTCCGATGATCCCTCTGTTGGTGGAGGTGATTTCTTTAATGGTTTCGCGAATGTTGACGGCGTTTTCGGAAATCGCTCGCAGGCGATGCCTCAAATCATCGTGTCCGATGTAATCTTCCACCAGCGATTCGGTTTCGGTAAGAATATCATTCACCGGCCCGGTGATTTGAGTCAGCACGTCGCTGCCGAGCTGGCCCGTTGTCGTTTTGCGTTCGCTGACCAGCAACTCAAGAATGTGTAGGGACAAGGCGATGTAGCGACCAAAAATTTCCACGAACTGTCGATCGTCTTCATTAAACGCAGCCAGTTTTTCACTTTCAAAGTTGGCGACACCGATGACTTTGTCCTGCAGCGTGAGTGGAACCGATAGCGAGGACTGCGCATAATCAATTCCTCGGATGTAACGCGAATCGTTGGCGGTGTCGGGACAAATATAACTTCGGCCACGCGCTGCGACGTATCCACAAATGCCGCTGCCTTCGCTCGAAGCGTATAACTCGATGTGTACACGTTCTTCGGCCATCCCGGAGATTAAAACCGGTTCCAATTTGTTGGTCTGTTTGTCGATCAAAAAAATCACAAAGTTGTCGAAGTGAAGCAGGTCCTGGGTGCAGCGAAGTATTTTTTGTTCCAGAAGAGAAAGTCTTTCCTGCGAATCCAGTCGTGAAAACTGTTCCGTATCCAGGCTGAGTAATTCACGTCCGGCGTTGTCGATCACATCGATTTTGTCCTGCAGACGTTTACTGCCCGTCGCATCCCACACGACCGCCGCCACCTGGGTAATGCGATGGTGTAAATCAATCACGGGTGTGGCTGTGACTTCAAAATGTTCGTTGCGATTCGATTTGAAACTGAATCGTCTACCGCGAACCTGTGTAGAGCCGGCAGTCACTGCGGCTTTGGCCCACTTAAATGTTTCGATACAGCATTTACACACTCGTTCGCGGATTTCGTCGCTGAGGCTGAGCATTTTGGGATTCGCCCAGTCCATGTCACCCGTTTCACCCACAATGCAAACGCCCTGATTGACGCTATCAAGAATAGCACCCGCCTGGCCGGTAAAATGGACACCTTGAAACGGTATAAAATCAGCGGCACCGGACATCACAAAATCAAACGGTTCGCTGCGAAGGGCTTCGAGTGCGGATTCAAACGTGTCGACGCGAACGACGTGGGCGTGGTCATCAATCCAGCGGGTGAGGTCTTCACCACACTCTGGTTGGCCCAGGATCAGAACGTTGACGGTATCGACTTTCTTTTCAATCATCGTTTCAACTTCTGTACAATCGGCAAAATCATTGCAATCGCCTGACGTTTCTTATGATTCTAGGCAGCCAAAATCAGCCAGGGTTAGCGATTGCCAATATTTTTTACCACGAACTCCCCAGAATAACACAATTCGGACATAAATTTCAATAGGGAGCGAAAATTTTTTTATAGGGCAAAAGTCTGGCCATGATGCGCAAAGTCTCAGTTGTCTAAAAGTGGCTACTTTGACACGATCATCTGTCGAGAGATTTGATTGTTTCTATGAGCGACCCACCCTTGGTTCAGTGCCCGCCATGATTCGGGCAATGTTTGCGCGGTGGCGGATCACTACCATCAGGCATGCCAGCAGGGTGAACGCCAGAAAGGGCCAATGTGTTTGCAAAATGTCATGCCGATGTCTGGTAAGCTTCAGATAGGCGATGGGAAAAACGATGCCGGCACAGAGTGATCCGACCGAACTCATACGGGTGATGGATATGCCCAATGCCCAGACCGCCAGGCCGACAAGTGCGGGAAAGGTCAGCTCCGGATAGATTCCCAGAGCGACCCCAAACGACGTCGCAACCCCCTTTCCGCCCTGAAATCGCAGAAAAATAGAATAATTGTGTCCCAGTACCGCTACGATCCCGATCGCAAGCCAGATGATATTTCGTGTGGAGAGTGATGATTGTTCCAGCCAATCATTTGTTAAAAACGCTCCCGCAACAATGGCCGGGATGAATCCTTTCATCGCATCCAACAGGAAAACCATGATGAATCCCTTAGGCCCTATAACTCGACCGACGTTCATCGCCCCGATGTTGCTGCTGCCGATCTTGCGCACATCGAAGCCATAGATTTTCCCGATGATCAGCCCGAAGGGGATCCCGCCGATCACATAGCTTGCGATGAAACAGGCTGAAAGAGTGAGGATCATAATCACATCGCCTTGGCTATCTTGCGTCGAGCAACAATTTCCTCATAAAGAGCGATTATTTCTTTGGCGTGGCGGGACATGCTGATCTGGTCATGAATTTTTCTGGCGGAGTCGCCGATTTTTTCGCGAAGGGCACCGTCTTGAAGCTGCTCGATCAGATTCGCCAGCATCACAACGTCACCCGGGTCGGAGAGGATGAACCCGTTTTTACCGTGTTCGATCATTTCAGAAGCGCCGTCCCACGGCGAAGCGATACAGGGCAGACCCGCCGTCATCGCTTCGAGCACGACCCGGCTACAGGGGTCGTAATAGGTTGGATGAACGAGGATGTCACCGGCGTGATAAAGCTCCCAGACGCGATCGCTCGGCCCGGTAAAAGTCAGGTTTTCATGAATCCCGAGTTGATGCGCCAAGCGATGCCATGATGAGGTGTCGCCTTTACCAATGATAAGCGAGTGAATGTTTTTGACGCCGCTTTTCATCAATGCCGCTTGCGCTTCCATCCATCGATGCACACCTTTGAGTTTGAAATTGTGTGCGACCATCAGCACCAGCAGTTGATTTTCCTGTATGTTGAATTGTTGACGAAGAGACTTGCGTTGAGTTTTTCGTTGCTGTTCATTGGCGGTGTCGCGGTTGGTGCCGTTGTAGATTTTTCGTATCCGCTGATCCGGCATGTTGTAATGGTTTTTCAGTTGTCGTACCACATAATCCGAAATTGCAACGATGGTGGGGCCGTCGGGATGGTTGAACAAAGTTTTTTCGAGCGTCAGCGAGTAGCGCTGCTTCAGGTTAAAGCGGTTCGTCGCGCGTTTGAACGATTGAGAGATTCCGCTATGACGCAATGCGATGTTGCGTTCGATGGATTCTGCGACCGTGCCACCGCGAGGTTGATAAATGTCTACATAACGACAGGGCGTGATCGCGTGAACGACATCAAACGAATTTTCCTTTAACCGTTTTTCGATGCGATGAGCAAAGGTAATGCTTCGCCGCGTGCGCGACATAGCCGCGCCGTTGATGGAGTGGACATGCAGACCGGGTGTGGGCGAGGGCCGGCTCCGAGTGAACACATGCATCTCCAGCCCCGCGTCCATCAGATGATGCAAAAACTGCAACGTGGAGGTTTCCGCACCGCCACGCCACGCGTCAAGCCATTCTGATATAAGTGCGACCTTCACCTATGTACTCTCCGCGTTTTCATGTCTACCGTGTTTTCGATCGTCATGACGTTTCATTTGCAACGTTCGACCCACCACCCGATAGAGTAAACACCTTGCGTCGGCGCTGAGTTTCGTCGTTTGCAGATAAAATTTCAACCATCGAAGCCGATCACTGCTCGAAACCAGTTCTTGTGGGGTCGAATAGTTCAAAGCCGCGAGGTCTTTCACGATCCATCGACGCATTCCCCCGGCCGGTTTTCTCACGCGTTGCAGGTCGATCAAGTGAAGCGACCGATCAAGATCAGCCTTTGGATCATAAAACAAATGCGACAAATACAGATCCCGGTGGATATATCCTTTATCGTGAAAATTTGCTACCAGCTCCGCGACGGGTTTAAACAAGCTTTTGATGATTGGGCGGTTTTTTGTAGTCCATTTGCTCGCCCATTTCTCCAGCGATTTGCCCGGTACGGTTTGCATCAAAATTGCGCTACGGCGTTCACGCGAACTGATTAATTCCTGACCCATGGCTATGGGAACGGCGCACGGAATGTTGCTGCGAGATAAATAGTGAAGCCACGACCATTCCAGACCCGCGGTGCTGTTGGCCTCGCAACCGGACTTTTGCAATTCACGACGGGTAGAAGATGGTGGATTGAAAAAGCGTTTCATGTAAAACGTCGTGGTTTCATTGTTGAACGGAAGTTGCAAACGCAAACGCTGTCGCCATGAATCCAATCCGGGTTTGTTCAGCGACTCGCCGTCTTTCGCATTGAACAACCCGTCTAATGAATCAAGCCCCTGTTCGCGCAGCCACGATGTATAACCGCTATGCACGGTCAAATCGTTTAATTTCGTTGTCGGGTATGCAGGGTTCGTCATGTTGACGATCAATCGTTTAGGTTTTGGCACTTTGCGTTTGTAATAGTGTTACAGCCGCCTCGAACACCATGTCCACCGTCACACCGGTCAGGCACTGTAAATGTTCTTGAGGCTGTGTAAGCGGGCAGAGTTTTTGTTGACACGGGCCGCAATCCACGTCAATGTTAACGATGGTTTCCTTGTCATAATTCGTTTCGGTCCACTGCGTATGCGTCGGGCCGAACACCGTAACGACCGGAACTCGAAACGCTTTAGCGAAATGGCGCGGGCCGGCGTCGTTGCAGATTAAAAGATCGCAGCGCTGGATTAGCGATTTCAACTCGCCCAGACTCAATAGCGGTTTGTCAAAGATAAGCCCTTTTTGCTTTTGTTTCATGGCTTGACCGATTGCCCATGCAATTGATTCCTCACCCGGACCACAGGTTATGATAACCGCTGCGTTTTCCTTTTCGATCAGTCGATCCGCTACAGCTGCGAATCGTTCGGGGAACCAGCATTTCGACGCCCCGAATTTTGCACCCGGGCTGATGACAACCAGCGGTCGATGTTGTGCGATGTCCTCAGCGGTTAATCGTTTGTCGAGCGATTCGTCGCAATTTTTTGATGTAAAGAGTTCGAGTTGATCGCCGGGTCTCTCACAACCGATCGCCTCCACCAGGTCGGCGTAATAGTCCACCATGGGAACCGGCACATATTTTCCGGGTTTCACCGGACACGCAACAGGCCAATCGGCATGGTTGGTTCGCCGATTGGTTACCGGCAATCGATCGGTCAGTAAAAATCCTCGCCCGTCGCGGTCGTAGCCGATCCGTTGCTTCGCTCCGGTCATTCGAGCCATCAGCGCAGAGCGAAACGAATTGGGCAGCATGATCGCCCAGTCGAAACGTCGTCGCCGTAAATCCCAAACCAGATCACGATAGGGCTTGTGCATGAGTGATCGTGCCGATTTTGGTGGCCACTCGACGCATTCGTTCATCCAGTCGCCGCCGTGAACCAACTCGCGCAGGTTGGGTTCCATCAAAAACGTGATGTGTGCGTTGGCGAATCGATCGCGGATCGCCCGCAGTGCTGGCGTAGCCATCACAAAATCGCCCAACCAAGTGGGCAATACGATCAAAATCTTACCCGGATCGAGATCGATCTTTCCCCGATTGGGATCTGCCTTACCCGGATCGGGATCGCAGCTTGTGTGGAGCTGTTTCATAAGCGGGGGATTGTATACACATTTCACCGTTTTTGCATCTATAGCGTATTGGGTGGCATGCTCACGCTTCACACTTGTGTGTTGCGTGAGCATGTATGATCGAATCTGAATAACATACCCGCACTTCGTTGGGGCATTGCACCCTTTACACTACCTCCACTAAAACATATCCGGCATCCAGGGTGCGGGGCCGGCGAAGAGGGAAGTGGCCAGTGCAAGCGTCGGATCATCGCTTGAGAGCAATCCAGCCATCTGCAATGCGTGAGCGGATAGATGAGAAGTATAAAGCGGGGCAAGGCCGTTGATATCCACGCTCAAATCACCCCGGCCACCTTTGGTTACTTTTCCCACGCCATCTGCAACGTTGAGAACCCACTTACCCTGATTCTCCGGCAGCAATGAATCCGTTACATCTAGATGAAGTTCGCCGTTGATTGAAATTGGATATCCACGCGTTTCCAACGCGCCGCGAACATTCACCACGCGAACCATCCAGTCGATCCGGTCTGTAATTTTAAGGTGTTGTTCAGCCAGCATGAAATGGACCGGGTCCACCGGCGAGCCATGCCAGGAGAAACTGTGCGCCATTGAGCGGTGCTCAGCCATGAACGATAAAAACCTACGATTCGCGTTCGCAGAAACCAATACCAGATCGGTCACCACAATCGCATTTTCATGAAACGTGCAGCCTGCGTTTTGCGTGAAGACGACATAACCCTCGGGCGTGTCGCCGTTATAAAAAAGATAACCGTGTATGGGGGGCTGCGACGACATCGGCTCCAAGATGCGATGCCAATACCAGTTGTTGCGATCGAGATTGCCCGATGTTTGTTTCGCACGACTCGTATAAAGCTCTTTCATCAGCGCGTGATCACTTTGTTCAATCGGGCGAACTCTCAACGACCGCTCACGCACGTCGATCGCTTTCGTGTCCACCTGATATTGTATTCGGGCGCCGGCCATCTCAAATCCTACCCGGCGATAGACTGGCTGCGTTGCGGGATACAACATGGACAGTGCGGTACCCTTACGGTGCATTTCCTTCACAGCTTCCTGCATTAACGCAGATCCAACACCGCTGGCTCGATACTCGGGGGAGACGCCAACGACGCGAACGGCGTCCATCGATACGTTTCGCCCGCCAATCCACAGACCCATCGGTTGAATGATCAATCCACCGGCGATTTGGTCATCAAGGCTGGCTACACTTATATTTTCAATCCCCTCACGCTGGACCCAAACATCCAGGTCCACACCGGGAAAAAAAAGTGCCTGGGATACCACCTTGAGAAAATCCTGTATCTCCTGATCGTTTTCAGGCGCACGAATTGTTATTTTTTTGTTTGTGGTCATGTTTCACAATATACCAGATTTGAAGGGTGAGGCACGCGATTTGACGAAACCATACACTTCGCGTAACCTACCCTTTTAGAAGGACTTACGTCACTCATAGAATGAGGTAATCCATTCCGCACGTGCAAAAAGCGTCTATCCGACATCACTGCGGCCTGTTCGGAATATGGGGCCATGACGATGCCGTCTCTTTGACGCATCTGGGTCTCTATGGCCTGCAACACCGAGGCCAGGAATCCGCGGGTATTGTTTCCACCAACGGCGAAGTCTTGCTGAGGCACGCCGGCCTGGGCCTGGTCAATCATGTCTTCGACCAACGATCCTTAGATAGTATCAAGGGCCGTATCGCAATCGGACACGTTCGATATTCAACCACCGGTTCATGCACCAACGCAAACGCTCAGCCCCTGTTGTTTACCTTCGCCGGTGGGCAGGTCGCGATCGCTCATAACGGAAATCTGATTAATGCAGCCTTGTTGCGACGTGCGTATGAAGATGTGGGCCACATTTTCCAAACGACCAGCGACACCGAGGTGATCATTCACCTTTTGGCTAAGCCGAATCATCAAAACAAAAAGAATCCGCTCAATCATGTTCTCAACCATTTGCAGGGTGCTTATTCACTGCTGATGTTATTCCCGGATCGTATGGTTGCGGTTCGAGATCCACTGGGTTTTCGCCCGTTGTGTCTGGGAACGATGAAAAACGGGGAGACAGTGGTTGCGTCGGAAACGAAGGCCTTTGACATGGTCGATGCAACGTATTCTCGTGAAGTTGAACCCGGTGAGATCGTCACAATTACGGATGAGGGGGTATCTTCTCGTCGATTCGGTGGCGATATGCAGGGTAAGGGTGCCGCCTGTATTTTCGAGCAGATTTATTTCGCCGATCCGTCCAGTCTGGTTTTTGGCGAAAATGTTCACATGGTCCGCGTGGCGATGGGTCGCAAGTTGGCGAAAGAAGCGCCGGTCGATGCGGATTTGGTCGTACCCATTCCGACTTGTGCTCAATGTGCCGCTACGGGTTACGCTCAGGAAAGCGAAATTCCATATGGTCGTGCATTTACGACGAGTCATTACGCGGGTCGGTCTTTCATCATGCCCACGCAATCCGGTCGTGATATGGCGGTCAAGATGAAACTCAACGTGATTAAAGAGGCCGTCAAGGGAAAGCGGCTCATTGTCGTTGAAGATTCTGTTGTTCGCGGTACCACTACTCGTGGAAAAATCGGTGCGTTAAAAAAGGCCGGTGCGAAAGAGATTCATTTACGCGTCGCCAGCCCGCCGATTCGTCATGGCTGTTATTTCGGTATCGATTTTCCCGATCAGAAAAAATTGATCGCTCATGAGCGGAATGTGGATGAGATTCGCGATTATCTCGGTGTGGATTCGCTGCACTATCTGTCGCACGAGGGAATGCTTTCCTGTGTGAAGATGGCTTCAACGAAGTATTGCACCGCCTGTTTTTCGGGCGAGTATCCGATGAGCGTGGATGAGCCGGTCGAAAAGTTTGCCATGGAACGTGGCCAGTTGAAGATGTTTACATAAAAAAGTCAACAAGCCAAAAAATACAAACGTCAAAACAAAATCTGAGCAGTTTACAGGACTGTTGTGTGGACCTGTCATCACGTTGTAAAAAATCATCCGATTGATGATAATCCTCCTTAATTTTTATTAACCACAATTGCTATGGTAAGGTTCCCCTTTAGAATCTGCTTCATGGATAAGCAACGCAAAGGATTCACGTTAATCGAATTGCTGGTGGTTATCGCCATCATTGCCTTACTGATCTCAATTCTTCTACCATCGCTCAATCGTGCCCGGGCTATGGCTAAAAGTACGGTCTGCATGTCGAATCTACGCCAGCTTTCACATGGCTGGCATGTTTATGCGGACGAGAACCGCGATATTTCTGTTCCCGGTCGAATGGCTAAGTTGTCGGGTGGCAGCAAGAACCCCGACAATTGGTACAAGGTCGGCAACGGATTGAAATATCGGCCACGTTGGATCGCCACGATGGGAAAACAGGTCGGGCTGTTCGCTTTCGACGTGCCCAGCACCAGTGATGATCGTCAGGATTATGATGGTAAGGTGTATCGATGTCCTCAGGTATTCGATTGGACGGATGAGCGAAATCACGCCTATGGTTACAACCATCAGTTTTTGGGTAACGCTCGAAAAACGAACGATCAGTTTCACAACTTTCCGGTGAATCGTTCACGCATCAGAAATTTCGCGGGTACGGTTCTGGGTGGAGATTGCATGGGGACCGCAGCTGGTTTACCCACGATTGAAAGAGGGGCCTATTCCAACGATGGCAAGGATTTTGCAAGCCGAGGTAATCACGGTTGGACGCTCGATCCGCCTCGTTTGACAGAAACATCGGACCGGGGAACAGGTGACGAGGGCAGCCCGCGAACAGCGGTTGATCCACGTCACCGGGGACAAACCAACGTCGTTTATTGTGACGGTCACGGCGAATCCACTTTGCCAGATAAGCTGGGGTATCGAACATTGGCCAATGGCGCTTATGCTGATCTTGAAGATGTTGAAAAACGACCGACCAATAAATTTTTCAGTGGAACAGGCCGCGATACTGATCCGCCCGATCTGCCAAAATAACAACTGGCAACATGCACAATCACTTCACAAGCAAGAGTTGTTGTTGTATCCATATCCATGATACTAAAAGTGTGATAATGTTAGAGGTCTGGATTGTTGCTTGATCAAAATTATAGAACATGGGTTTACCAGGTATAACAAAAAAGAATGTCTAACATTACCTATAAAGAAGCCGGGGTGGACGTATCCGCCAACACACGATGGGTGGGTGCGATAGAAAAGGCCATGCGCAGCACCTATGGCCCTCGCGTGCTCGGCCAAAAGCACGGCGGGTTCGCCGGCATGTTCCGCCTCGACTACGACGAACAGCTCTTTCGGCGAAATTTCAAAAAACCGGTTCTGGTCGGCTGCACCGACGGCGTAGGCACCAAGGTGCTCATCGCCATCGAGATGAAAAAACTCGACACCATCGGGATCGATCTGGTGGCGATGAGCGTCAACGATCTGATCACCTGCGGTGCGGAGCCTCTTTTTTTCCTCGACTACTTAGCCGTCAACAAGCTCGACCCCAAACATCTCAAGGACGTGATCATCGGCGTCGCAGCTGGTTGTCGAGAGTCGGGATGTGCGCTGCTCGGTGGTGAAACCGCGGAGATGCCCGATCTTTATAAAAAAGGTGATTTTGATTTGGCGGGCTTCGCGCTGGGGGTAGCTGAATATAAAAAAACCATCGACGGTTCGCGCATCGCACCCGGTGACGATATCATAGCACTTACGTCGAGCGGTATTCATTCCAATGGCTATACACTCGTAAGAAAGTTGATCGCGAAAAAGCGTTGCAAGTTGAATAAGCATTACGACGAACTCGGCGAGACGCTCGGCGAAGCCATTCTTCGACCGACACGCATTTATGTTCGCGCGGTTCAGGCGGTGCTCAGCGCTTACAAGACCAAACAGATCGTCACGGGTATGGCTCACATCACCGGTGGGGGGTTGAAGGAGAACCTCGCACGCGTCCTGCCGAAAAAATGTGACGCAGTACTCAACAAAACATCATGGCAACCGCCGCCGGTGTTCGATTTCCTTCGCAAGCTGGGAACGACGCGGGCGGAGATGATGAAAGTGTTCAACATGGGCATCGGCTACGTCTTTGTGGTCAAGTCGCGTTCCTCGTCGAAAGTGATGCAAATCCTTCGAAAAGAGGGCGAGGAGCCTATTAAACTGGGCAAAATCCGGCGTGGCGGCGGTCGCGTGCGGTTTCAATAACGCCTGATTTCAACATTTCTTAGGACTTTCGACTTCGATTGTGTTATACTTGTCGAGGTAGAGATTGGATCGGGTCCGAGGCTGATCGGGGATATGACATGTCAGGAAAATATGTAGTTTCAAGCATCTTTCGCAAGAAGATGAGGCAATGGATCAAGGCTTCGTGTTTCGTAGTGTTGATGTGCGCTTCCGTAGGTTTTGCACAAGATGCTAAAAAAGAAATCAACAAAGCCGCCCAACAAGATCAAAAACCTGTGCCCCAGGCGGTTGTGATTGAGGTCAGCGGTTCGGTCGATCATGCCAAGCCCGGTATCTCTGTGCTGGCCGACGAGGGGTGGACTCCGGTAAAACTCGACGACAAATTTTCACCGGGAACACAAATCCGCACGGGTTTGCGTTCGCATGTTAATTTTCGATTCGGCGAAACCACCATCGTCAGCATTCGCAGTGCGACCCACGCCAGTATCGATCAGTTTTATCGAAGTGCGACCAGCGAGAACATCAGAATAGGGCTGGGTTACGGTACGATACGCGGCGGTTCGACCAAAAGCACGCTGCATAGCGATGTGATTATCGATTCACCGGTCGCGACGCTGGCTAAGCGTGGTACGGAGGGTTGGCAAATATGGGTCGAACCCGCGACGGGGCGATTTAACATTTCGCTTTCGCAGCATGGCCTGGTTGAAGCGATTCAGAAAAACGGTTCAAGCCAAACGCGATCACGAGATGTGAATCCCGGTGAGTACGCCACACAAAACAACATCGCCAACATGTGGATTCAGCAGGACATTTTTGATCGCAACGTCAATTTATATGAAGCGAACTCCACAACGCAATCCGACGCACTGTTTACCGCTTTCAATACCGGCGGCTTTGGATCTTTGGCTGTGGGCGGCGGTAGTGAGCTGGCCAATTTTTCTGGTCGTCTGTCTGCTGAATTTGTACTCCAACAGACCAATTCCAATCTACCAGCTGGACTAAACGCATCCAACCTGGCTGTGTTGCAACTGGGGCCGATCAACCGTCCGGAGGGCAATTTTGGCACCGGAAACACGCTTCGTGTCCTCATCCCAAGACGCTAATGGAAGAATTTTGAGGAAGTACGAGAATTTTTTGATGCCACATGTAAATAAATACATGTTTCACTCGAATATGGATGTAGCGGAATGTTTAAGGCGATCCAGAGATTGAGGGTTTCATCATGTTTAAGATAACTATTTTCGGTGGTTACGAAGGTCGATTGCAGAACGACAACTCGTTTTATCTGACGGTGTTCGGCGGTTGCACGCTGGTTCAACCTACGATCGCTCGTCAACTGCTCCTGCTTCGTGCTTCTCAACGTGGCGAACGACCTGTGATGGGACGACCCTACTTTTTCACGCTTTTTGGTGGTGTGGAAATCAAATCTCCGACACTCTCGGAAGAATTTATCGATCTGAATGAAATGGTGCGAAGCGGTGAGTTGACGCTACAGGATTGGGATCGATCGATGGTCGAACTCGCTCGGCCCGAATCGATGTACGCTTCGTTTACGATGTTCGCCGGTTTTGATGAATGTATGCTTCCCGAAGAGGACAAGGAAATCGAGAGTCTGGCGCTGCAGTGTCACCTTGGCAACATCCCCGATAGTGCACGGCACGTTTTACAGACCGGCATCGGCCAGGGCGGATCGGAACGTCGTGCGGTGCTCCACCGCGCGATCACCGAATACGCCTCCGTGGCTTGATTCCACAAAGATATCTACGGACTATCGTCCGAAAACCGGCTATTTTCGGCCATAAGTTCTGACAATAAACCACATCATTTAGCTTTTCCTGAGTACCTCTCATGCCTTAGTATTCATAGTGGCATTTTGAACAACGGATAACTCCCGGGCGAGCAAAATAGAAATCATAAACAATACGATACAGGAGCGATATCGTGCGAGTAAAGTCTTTGGTGGTCATCGCATCACTCACCATGTTGTACCAGGCGACAGCGGTTGTAGCTGAACTGCCACCGTTGATTCCGCGAAAGGTGATCTTTGGCAACCCGGACAAAGCCAGCCCAAGAATTTCACCCGACGGAAAACGTTTAGCCTATCTGGCTCCCGACGACGGCGTGCTGAATGTGTGGATTCGCACCCTGGGTGAAAAGGATGACCGGGCTGTTACCCATGATCGCGATCGCGGGATCCACAATTATTTCTGGGCGCAGAACAACCAACAAATCATTTACGTTCAGGATAAAGACGGCGACGAAAACTGGCATGTGTATGCGGTTGATCTTGATAGTCACACGGAAAAAGATTTGACACCCTTTGAGGGGGTTCATGCACGTGTACAAGCCGTCGATCAAAAATTTCCCAACGAAATTCTTTTAGGCATTAACAAACGAAACCCGCAGCTCCATGATATCTATCGTGCTAATCTGTTGACCGGTGAGTTGACCCTGGAAGCCCAAAACGACGAAGGGTTTATCAACTGGACGATCGATCATAATTTTCAAACTCGCGCGGCGATGAAATTGACACCCCACGGCGGTTCTGAACTTTATGTTCGCGATAATCCAGAATCAGCATGGAAAAAATTATTGAGTTGGGGGCCGGAAGATGTGCTCCATAGTGGTGCGTTTTCTTTTACGCCCGACAATCAAGGTCTCTATCTGGTCAGCAGCAAGGGATGCAACGCCGCGGAACTGCATGAACTAAATTTGATCACGGGCAAACAGACCGTGCTCGCCTCCGACCGGCAATATGACATCAGCAACATCCTGATGCATCCGATTAAACACAACATTCAGGCGGTCAGCTTTACGAAAGAGCGTGTGACGTGGAAGGTGTTGGACCCGTCAATCAAACGAGACTTGAAAACAATAAAGCGTATTCAACGAGGCGAATTCGGAATTATAAACCGGGATCACGACGACGCGACCTGGTTAATTTATTTTAATAGCGATGATGGCCCCATTCACTATTACACCTACGACCGAATTTCTAAAAAAGCGGAGCTTCTGTTTACCAATCGCGAGGCGTTGCATGATGTTAAACTCGCCCGCATGGAACCGTTTACGTTTCAGGCGTGCGACGGTTTAACGATTAACGGTTATCTTACCTTGCCGGTGGGGATCGCCGCTCGTAATCTTCCGATGGTGCTCAATGTACATGGTGGGCCGTGGAATCGGGACCGATGGGGATACGACGATGAAGCGCAATGGCTTGCCAATCGCGGGTACGCCGTGATGCAGATCAACTTTCGCGGCTCGACCGGATACGGTAAACATTTTCTGAACGCCGCCAACCGTGAGTGGGGCGGTAAGATGCACATGGATCTGATCGACGGCGTGAACTGGGCGATAAGAAAAGGAATCGCCGATCCCAAACGTGTAGCGATTTTTGGCACCGCGTATGGTGGATATGCGTCATTGGC
>CBDTZI010000028.1:0-14762 GCA_965364865.1 uncultured bacterium
GCCCGAACAACACCGGTGGTACCGCGAACAAAGATGCCGAGGGTGCGCAACTCGCCTCATTGATTCAGGATTTGGGGGGTACGCCCGGATTGCGATCTCAGGATTTAATGACCAGCGATCTTCATTTTCAAGAGCTGCGCAGCGCACTGCCTAGATTGATCCGTGAATTTGAAACGTTGATATCGAAATACAAATCCGCGTCGCAACATGTATCCGCCCATACGGGTGCGTCTGCGTTAATCAACGAAATTCTCAACCAACACGAAACATCACTTCAAGAACTTCAAGCGCATCAGGGTAACACCACCGAAGTCACTTCATGAAATTGTTATAGTCTTCATCGCATATCGGGGAACACGATATAGGTTGTTAGTTGAATGAGTCAAGCGGGACTCAAACGGCGATGCATATTAGTATGACAGAAAGCTTGAATTACATCTCACCACCTTATTTTTGACTATTGGCGGAGTTCTCCATTACAACTAAAATTAATAATAATGAAACTCTGTTGGGCAGCTGCCCATGTTTCGATATAATTGACTACTCCGTTGCTGTTCTGAAGAGTTGTAGTGCCTTCTCCAGAGAGAAAAAATGGTCCGCAGTCAGCACAATCTGTTCCTGCGGAGCAAAATATCGGTTCATCACATTCACCATCAAATGCCCATACACACGAATTGCCACCACCACAAGGAAACTCAATATCAACTTCAAATCTTATCACCAAACCATTCTGAGTATTTGTAACGTTGATCACAGTCTTTGCCACTACTAGATCACCAATCTCAGTGAACCACGTTTGACCACTCTCAACTACTTCTCCAGCATTGATCAAATTGCCAAACTCGTCAATAATGATAGTAAATTGGTTAGTACTGCTTTCGGTTGAACTGTCTCCATTAAAACTTCCTGTCAAATCGCAAAATGCATTTCCAGTAAAAATACCGGAAGGGGAGTTTTCACAATCGTCCATGCTCTCAATACAATTAGTGTTAGGGCAAGGATCATTACCAGCAAAACACAACCCAGTTTGGCCATTGCATGTTTCTAAGCCGTTGCAAAATATACCATCGTCGCACTCAACACTCGATTGGCATCCGTCGAATGACTGACCTGCGTTTGGGTCAATCGGTACGCAACCGGCGATGAATAATAGGATGATTGATAGTTTGAGTTTCATAGCTATTTCCAAACGGCTGCACCTATCTCAATAAAGCATGAATTGCATTCGCCGAGTACGGATGCTGGACCATCTGAACAACCTTCAAGCGATGCAGTAAGGGCTTGAAATTCTGTAAAGCCACTATCGCGCGCTGTTTCCATGACAATAACCCAAGTTTCAAAGTTTGCGCCGTTGTAGAAACTAATACCATAATCCTGACAGGTTTGCCTAGCCTGAGCGAGAGTAACACCGCCCGATAGATTAGACCCACAGCTAGTAATAAACACCAAGCCAGCAGCCATCGTGATTGTTGCAAAGTACTTGAATTTCATAAGTCGCCTCCTGAATTGATTTCACGGCGTTTCAATATGCTATATCAATGTAGCAATAGGGGGACAATTTCACAAGTGAAATCTTGTTGACACTCATTATATGTGTTTTTGTGGTTTTATTGGCTATGAATGCCGTAGATTGGTGAACTTGGCCGCTTCCTCACGGGCGCGGTTCTGTTTTTCCGTCCCCCACCCTTGCTTCGCAAGAATGGGGCACCCCGTTTCCTTACGAGCACGGTTCGGATTGGTTGTGCGAATTCGGGTGGCATGCCTCACGCTTGCGTGGGCATGTATATCGAAATTTGAAACACCTGGTCCTGATGAATCGGGACTTCGGCTTGGCTATGCCACCCATAGTCGGACTCAGTTGGTTCAGGCTGAAAGCCTGTAAGATAATAGCCGGTGGCAAGCGCAGCGCCGCCACCGGTAACAGGCCACCGCCAACTACAACCCTGAAAGGGTTGAAGAAATCATACACCTGAATCGTTTACATTTGTATTTGCAATTCGTCGTGATCTTTTTGTGCAACCCTTTCAGGGTTGATGAATCGTGGAACCTGTTGTCCGTGGGTGGCGTCCGACTTTGTCGGACTTACCCACGGCTACTCTCTTTCAGCCTTTCAGGCTGTAGTAAAAATCATTTTGCGCCGCCCACAAGGGTCACAAACCCCCGGCTGGGGACGACGTTACACACGGGTAAACAAGTTTACCCATGCCACCCATTTCGACTTTTATATTTTTCGACTTTTCGATTATTTTTCCCGCTCCCTCACGGGCGCGTCTCGATTGGTTGGTGTGAATTCGGGTGGCATGCCTCACGCTTGCGTGGGCATGTTTTTTTCCGAATCGCCCCGGAGAGGCGATGCGAATTTAGCCCAGCCATTTATGGCTGGGTGATTGGGATCAGGCGGGTTTTGAGTCCCGGAGGGACGGCTGAACTGTTTGCTTGGGTATTCATTCGTCCCTACGGGACTAAAACAATTTTGGGATATTCGTACCCAGCGATAAATCGCTGGGCTATTTTCATGCCGTCCCGACGGGACGGACAACCAATCCCGCCGAACGTATGACTACCGAACACATAACGGTTGATGCAGTTTATTGATTCTGGCCGCTTCCTTACGGACGCGGTTTTGCTTTTTCGTCCCCCACCCTTGCTTCGCAAGAATGGGGCACCCCGTTTCCTTACGAGCGCGGTTCGGATTAGTTGCGCGAATTCGGGTGCCACTGGCGGCTTGCCCGCCAGTGTTATTCGGTATTCGTAACACATGGCGGCGCCTTCGGCTTGGCCATGCCACACATATTTATTTCGCCACCCACAAGGGTCACAGACCCCTGGCTGGGGGTGACGCTACAACATTATTCCGCGCAAGCTCCCGACCAGTCGGGATTTCATTCCGCATGCGGCTCGGATTAGATTTAATAATTGAAGACGATATACAGCCCGACGATCCAGCAGTAAAACGAAAAGTAATGTAATTTTGCGCGACGAATCATTTGTAACAAAATGCGCAGCGCGATCACCCCAACGACGAGTGAAACCACGCTTCCCAAAATCACCGGACCCCAGGCTATATCGCTGAGCACATCTGAGGATAGCGCGAACGTATCGCGTAACTTTATCATCACGCCGCCCACGATCGCAGGCATGGCGATGAGAAAACTAAACTGCGCAGCCCATCGATGTCGAAGCCCGCAATAACTGGCCATGCAGATGGTCGCACCGCTGCGAGATATCCCCGGTGAAATCGCGCAACCCTGGGCGATGCCCACAAAGATCGCCTGCCACCAGCGAAACGATCGCCAGCCTCGCGTACCGGTACCCACGATTCGCCACAGCATCAACAGCACACCCGTAATCAATAGACCGATACCGATCCACACCGGGTCATCAAACGATTGCTCCAGAGGCTGCTTAAATGTCAGCCCGATGATCGCGGTGGGAATACTCGCAAGAATGACGCACCACGCGACAGGCCAGGCGAACCGTTTCCCGCTCCAAGAGGATGACGATTCACGTTTCAAACGGTTGAGAAATTTCATCATCGGTCGTGCGAAGACATAGCCGACAGCTATCAGTGTTGCGAAATGTACGATGACGTCGAAAAGCAACATCGTCGGACTGTTGGGGGATAAGCCCATCCAACGCTGCGTCAGGGCGAGGTGGGCACTGCTGGAAATGGGTAGAAACTCAGTTAATCCTTGAATGAATCCCAACAAAACCGCGTTGAAATAATCCAGTTCACTCACGCAGGCGCACTTTCATCTAGAATATAACGAGAGCGTACAAGATATTGCACGCTGGAAAGAGCAGTGATAATTACGGTCAGCCAGGCCAGCGTCGATTTGATCGTGGTCGCGTGGGTTCCCAACGGCAGCGAGTCTTCGTGGGCTACGATTAAAATAATCGCCGGCGCTGCGATGCTCTGCATCCACATTTTCAGTTTGCCATGCCACGACGCTCCGAATTTTTTACCCCTCGATTCGTTGAAACCGCGAAGCCCGGTAATCAACAGTTCGCGGCCCACAATCACCACCACCATCCACGAACACACCTCGGTGACGTTGTGACCTTGCGCGTCCACAAAACTGGGTCCGATGAACATGATAAACGCACCACAAATCAAAACCTTATCCACCAGCGGGTCCAAAATTCGACCCAGGGCGGTTACCTGACCGAGTTTTCGTGCGAAGTATCCGTCGAGAAAATCGCTGGCGGCGGCGACGATGAACAGAATGCACGCCAGATCAAGCATCCACAACTGTGGTGCTCTTTGATCGTATTGTGCCAACAGCACGATAAAGATAATTGCCAATCCCAGACGGGCGATGGTAATTTGATTGGGTAAGTTTAATACCTGGCTCATGAATTCAACACGGGTAATGATGTTCTGGTCGGTGACGCGACCAGGTCGTAATCGTTTCGGTCGATGCAGCGCACTGTAATAAAATCTCCGGCGTCGGCTACGCACGATTCCACCAGTGTCACGCTATCGACTTCCGGGGCCTGGCCCTGATGTCGCGCGATGGTCAATCCCGAATCGTCTGGTTCTTCCACAACCACGTCAAACGTAGAACCGATCCGAGCGTCCGCCAGGGCGAACGCGACTTCTTGCTGCGTCAGCATCAACGATTCCACACGCTGTTTTTTGACCGCCTCGGGAATCTGATCCTTCATGCGACCGGCTGGCGTATCCGGCTCTTGTGAATAGGGAAAAACTCCGAGCGCGTCAAATCGAAAATCCTGAATAAACGATCGAAGCTCTTCAAACTCCGCGTCCGTTTCACCCGGAAACCCGGCGATCATCGTCGTTCTTATCGACACATCGGGGATTCGATCACGAATACGCTGCATTAATGTTTCTGTGGTCGAGCGATCCACCCGCCGATGCATGGCTTTGAGCATCCGATCGTTGATGTGTTGAAGCGGAATGTCGATATAGTTGCACACTTTTTCACAGGATGCGATGGCCTCCAGAATGTCATCACTCAAGATAGAAGGATAAACGTACATCAGGCGAATCCACCGAATCCCGTCCACACCATTCAATTTTCTCAGCAAACTGGCCAGTCCGCCATCGATTTTATCAGCGCCCAGCCCGTAACTCGTAGTATCCTGCCCGATGAGATTGAGTTCGATCGCTCCGTCGCTGACCAGCTCTCGCGCTTCCTGTAAAATCATTTCCGGCGGCTTGCAGTGCATCGCTCCGCGAATTGAAGGGATGGTGCAGAACGTACATTTCTGATCGCACCCTTCGGAAATTCGCAAATAGGCATAATGTTGCGGCGTTAATCGTAGCCGAGCGGTATCAAGCTGCGTAAAGGGATGGTAGTCCGAAAGAAAAATATCTGTGGATCGTTCGACGGTGGGTTTATCCTTTCCCAGCACGGCACGCACCACATCGTCGCGATTGTTCACACCAACCAGGGCGTCGATTCCTTCGATTCGATTGAGAAGTTCCTGCTTGTCTCGTTGCACCAGACAACCCGCCACTACGACGCGCGTAAGTTTGCTGTTTTGTTTTCGTTCAACAGCCTCTCGGATCACCTCATCGGCTTCGACCCGCGATGCGTCGAGAAAACCGCAAGTGTTAATCACGATCACATCAGCGTCGGATTCATCAGAGGTAAGGATCATGCCCGACTGTGCGAGCTGCCCCAGCATTTTTTCCGAATCGACCAGATTTTTAGCACAGCCCAGCGAGACGAAAGCCACGCGCTTTGAATTTTCCATAATGTACCCATCCTCACTCGATGATGAACCGTATATTTTATCACATTCAGCCCGATTTCAAAAGAGGGGTATTTCCCACAACGCAGAATGACCCGGAATTTCTCGCATAAATTCAGTTTTTTTCCGAATAGACCATGGGAACGACTGGGCGGTTCTGAATGGATGCGTTACCGATAGCCCTTCGTTTGGGAAGGCTGATTGAGAGCATCACTGGTCCAAACCGGTAAAAACCAGTATTATTGGTGTTGTGAAAATGAGACGGCATGATCGCCGGTTGATAGAAGCCAAACTGCAGAACCTGCGTACAGTAACCAACGCGACGCCACAAACAACCATCAGGTGAAAAATTGAGTATTAAACACTCGCTACAATTTGTACGTCGGTATATCAAAGATCCGAACACGGTCGGAGCGGTCATGCCCAGTTCCCGAGGTCTTGCATTGGCGCTTTGTGAACCCTTTCGAGGCTCAGGCAAGCCCGCTACCGTGTTGGAAATCGGAGCGGGGACGGGTGCGGTTACGCGACACATCGGCAATCTCATGGGACCAAACGATCATCTGGATATTTGCGAAATTCAATCTTCCTTCGCGGACATTCTCGAACGAGACGTGCTCACCCATCATCAATTTTCACCGGCGGTTTCGAATGGCCGGGTGCGACTCCTGCGCAAGCCCGTTCAGGAAATGAACGAGGAAGATCGATACGATTTTATTATTTCGGGCCTGCCGTTCACCGCGTTTGAACTGAAAGACGTGGAAGAAATTTTCGGAGTCGTCCGTCGCTGCCTCAAACCCGATGGCGTATTCAGCTATTTTGAATATATGGGTTTTCGTAAAACCTCGGCCATGCTTTCCGTAGGTAGGAAGCGAAGTCGCATTCGAGCGGTATCAAAATATCTGACTCAAAACATTCGTAACCATCAGTTCAACCGCGAATCGGTGTTAGTAAACCTGCCCCCCGCTCACGCACGACATCTTCGTTTCTCTGCGTAACGATTACGAAAACCGTTGACCGGTTCATCACTCATCCAGAAACATTCTTTCTTTACTGACAAGATCATCGTACGACTCGCGCTCACGAATCAATCGAGCGTCATGGCCATTGACCAAAATCTCCGCAGGCCGAGTGCGAGAGTTATATTGGCTGCTCATCACCATGCCATACGCACCCGCTGAGAAAATCGCGATTAGATCACCTTGTTGCAAGGGTGGCAGGTAGCGATTTTTCGCTAAAAAATCGCCGCTTTCGCAGACCGGCCCAACGATGTCCACAAGTTCCGTGCTGTTTAATTTAAGATCAGCACTGCGCGATGGCGGGATCACACCTTCCACCGGTTCAACGGGCCAGGCGAAGTGAAACGAATCGTACAACGCGGGTCGTATCAATTCCGTAATGGAGGCGTCGACAATGACAAATTTTCTTTCACCCGATGATTTGGTGTACAACGTTCGGGCAAGCAAAATTCCGGCGTTGGCGGCAATGCTGCGGCCCGGTTCGATGAAGACTTGCAGCGATCGATCTAACAGCATGGGAACGATACGTTCTGCATACACACTGGCTGATGGCGCCTCGCTGCCGTCGTAATGGGCACCAAAGCCGCCCCCGATGTTGATCGCTTGGATGTCGTGCCCATCTCGTCGCAGTTCGTCGATCAGCGACAACAGCCGGCCAATAGACTCCACATAAGGCTCAACCGAATTCACCGGTGAACCAATGTGAGCATGCAAGCCGCAGAGTTTTACGCCGGGAAAATCGCCGCATCGCTTAAATAACATTTCGATGCGATCGTAATCAATTCCAAATTTTGTCTGGCGCTTTCCAGTTGTCGTATAGGAATGTGTTTTCGGATCCACATCGGGATTCACCCGCAACGCCACCCGCGCTTTGATTCCCAACTCCAATGCGATCGAAGATATATTTTCCAGCTCCGCTTCGGATTCGACGTTAAACCACCCGATCTTCGATTCCAACGCAGAACGTATCTCGCTCTGCGTCTTTCCCACACCGGCAAAAACCACACGCGACGGATCCGCACCGATTTCCAACACTCGGCGAATCTCGCCGCCGCTGACCACGTCAAACGAAGAACCCCGTTTACACAGCCATTGTAGGATCGAAAGGTTGTGACAACTTTTCACCGAAAAACAGATCGTGGGATCAAGCGGGGCAAACGCCGCTTCGATGCGATCGTAATGATCGAGCAGCGTCTGCGCTGAGTACACATAGAGCGGCGTGCCGAATCGGTCAGCCAACTCCGCGACCTCAACCGACTCGCAAAATAGCTTACCGTTTTGAAAACAAAAATGATCCATTGTGTGTCGCCGTATCTCTGATTGGTCGAACAAACGATTATCGATATACTAATCAAACCCAATGGAAGTGCATACTGTCTTTAGGAGAAATGGATTGGCGGATCAAACACCGGATGTGATTATTTATACCGACGGAGCCTGCAGCGGCAATCCCGGGCCGGGCGGCTGGGCGGCGATTCTCAAACATCCCGCAACCGGCGAATCAAAAAAAATCAGCGGCGGTGCATCGGATACCACGAACAACCGCATGGAACTCTCCGCAGCCATCGAAGGATTAAAAGCGTTGAAGGGTGACGCCCCACTGAGTGTTCGCCTGGTCAGCGACAGCGAATATGTGATTAAGGGTATCACCGTCTGGATCAAAGGGTGGATCGCAAACGACTGGCGACGTGGAAAAAAAGCGGGAGCTGGTGCGGTGAAAAATGTCGATCTGTGGAAAGAGCTTTACGAACAAACCCAGAAACACACAATGTCGTACGAACATGTTCGCGGCCACTCAGGCCACCCCGAAAACGAAGAGTGCGACCGACTCGCTGTCGCAGCCATTCGACACCGATAATCATCACTTCTTGATCGAACCGGCGGTCAAAACATTATTATCTCACACATTACGGGCTGCATGTTTGCGGGCCGTCGTACGGGTAGGGTGTACCCAGCCAAGCGTCCTGAGTTAAGAGTATCTCACTGACACCGACATTGAAAGACGGATCGGGAATGTTGGGTTGCAGTTGGGCGTGAACAAGCAACGGATTCTTAAATCCCAGCCATTTATCAACAATCGCAAGTACATCAGAGATGTTGGGTTGTGACGGTGCATTCTGTGCAAAAGGTGCTGATACATCGCCCCATTTACCGGTAGTTACAATCAGAGGATCGCTGTAACAATTTGAATCATTCAAATCGGCGCAGGATTGGTCCACCATTTGAATTTCATAACTTGAGCTTGGAAGAATGGCATCTCCAAAAATGTGCAGCATGTTGATGGTGCTCCAATTGGTAAAGTAAGGATCACACTGCGTTTCAGTCGCGGTGAATAGAATATCGGGTATGCCCTCACTTTCCTGGTAGGATGACGCAGGACCAACCCATCGATACTCACCTTCAAAAGAGGAAATGTCCGGTCTGGGAGTGTCCTTTGGATTGGGGTGATAGAGCGAAGTCAATTTAACACGGATTGCGCTGTTACATCCCACATTGGAAGGTGTGAAGGAGACGTAACGGTTTTTCAAAACGGGGATCAGCTCACCCTGAGGTGCGGCAAACGGATCACATTCATCGGGAACACAGTTTCCGTCAAAATCGTAACTGAATCCTGAATCAATATCGCAGGTGTCGAGCGTGCCGTTATCGTTGCAGTCGCCATTGGTGCTTCCAACACCCTCGCATATGTCCGGAAGGCCGTTACTGTTACAATCGGTCGTAGAGTTTAAGTCGAATTCGCAGGAATCATTGACGCCGTTTTGGTTGCAATCACCACCACAGGACTGGCCTATGACAGTGCCTCCACTGGTCTCGCATTCAGAAGGCAACAAATTTTGACAGGTTCCTTCGGGCAGACAACAATTCGTTGGAAGTTCGATCACAGCGGGGGTGGGAAATAATAATGAATTAGAGCCGGTTGTAAAAATCGCTACAGAAATTGGACTGGGAAGAAAGCCAATGGTATATGTTCCTGCTGCGTCTTCAGGAATGTCGAGAACCAGTGTTCCACCGTAGATTTCAAACCCAGGATCGGATTTTGGAGCATCACCTATAACTGCCACACCAAACCTAAAATTTATTAATCGTGTATCGACGCCAGCCACTACAAATGGACCACCATTTTCTTCGGGTATGTCATCATCCCTACCGGCCGTACGATAACCTGCTCTGCATGTATTTAACCCTGATATATTAGGCGCATGTTTTCCCAATGAGCATGTAGATCCGGCGCCCAGTTCCGTTTCACACTCCTTATCTGTTGTGCAAGGAATCACCGGCAGTTGGAGTGGCGCACCAGATGCGTTTGAATATCCAGTTGAATCTATTCTGAATTCTGCACCCCGCAACAATTCCGGTGACCATTGACTATAATACACTTCAAACCATACGCGTTGTCCACTCTGTGGTAGGCTAATCGTGTTCCCCGTAATCGAATGCGAACCGCTGGCGGAGATCGGTTTGAGTGAAAAAGAAATAGACCCGTCTTGGGCATCAGAGGTTTGCGGAAATACCGTAATCACAATTAACCATGCAGTGGCTATAAAGAGTATATATCCGCGCGTTGATTTGTTTGCGTTCATTTTGTTTCCCCGGTATTGGTTCGATTACTATTTGTTGCACTCGAAAGCATACATTGAACTTTTCTTAAGTTACGGGCTGCACGTTTGTGGGCCGTCGAACGGGTAGGGCGTACCCAGCCAGGCGTCTACTGCTTTGAGAATGTCCGCGATACTCACCCCTTGCGCAGGATTAGGCACATCGGCTTGTAATTGACCACGCGCTGTGCTGATCGTAGATGAGCCCAGCCACTTATCCACCAAAGCCAACACATCAGCGATGTCAGGCTGTTGCAAACTAGAAGCAGAAAACGGAGCGATCACATCGCCCCATGTAGCCGTGGTGATGGATTGCGGTAAAGAATAACAGGTCGGATCATCTAAATCCGTGCAAGTTTCATCAACCAATTGAATGTTATAGACGGATTCGGGAACGATATCTGATCCGTAAGCGTTGACCTGTGGCGACGTTGACCAGTCGGCGAAGTAGGGTTCGCATTGAAGCTGGGACGCAAAGAAAGTGGTTGGATCGCCGCCGCTTTCGGTAAATTCCTGCGGCGGGCCTAGCCAGCGCACCTGGCCGTTGAACTGCCCAAAACCGTTGACATCGGTAAGCGTAACACGAGCGGCGTATATCGAAGTAGCATTCACTTGTTCGCCTTCTGTGGTCAAGGCAAAATTGATATCGAATAGGATATAACGATTCATCGTGCCACATTCATCGGGGATGGCATCGTTGTTGAGGTCCAAACTAATACCGTTATCAATATCACATTCGTCCGGAATACTATTGTTGTTACAGTCGAAACTGATACCGTTGGCGAAATCACAATCATCAGCAAATGAATTGTCATTACAATCCGGCTCGCAATCATCAGGTAGCATGTCGCCATCGCAATCTGCACTCAGGTCAAAAGCAATATCACAGGTGTCATTAATAGAATTCAGATTACAGTCGCCCGTACAGAAAGGTACGATGATTCCATTTACAGCTTCACATTCGGATTGATATACTTCATTTTGACATACACCCTCTGGCATACAACAACTCACGGCAACATCAATGACAGCCAGTTTCGAAATGATTTCAATATCAGCATACGTTGTGCCTTTGGCTGTCGATTCATCTGGTTGTACGAAATCAATGATATATTTTCCAGCTGCGTTGTTGGGAACGTCGATGACTAGCGTACCCCCGTAAACACTGAAGCCGGGATCGGTTTTAGAGGGGGTTGCATTTGTAGCACGTAACGCTTGAAAAATGGGTGCGGAAAAACCATTGTGTTGAAGATTATACCTGTAGGGACCGCCGTTTTCTTCGGGAATTTCGTCCGCCCTGTCTTCAGTATAATAACCGAAGGAACAACGATTGGCTCCATAGAAATTGGGTCCGATGTTTAATTCGCCACTGCAATGTGAACCCATTCCAAGAGTAGATTCACAATCGGTCGTGATTGTACAGGCTTGTTCAGCCGATACTAATGGGGCACCAATATTATTCACATAGCTATCTGTATCAATTGTTAATTTCCAGGATTTTAACGCGTCCGGTGCCCAGTTCTTATATAAAATATCAATCCATACCCGTTGACCACCATGCGGAAGTTGAATTACGTTCTCCGAGATTGAATATTCACCGGTCGCAGTTGTCGGGAAAAGCATAAAGATCATTGTTCCTGCGCAAGCGTCAATCGTTCCGTCAACATCCAAGTCCAGGTTGGGATCCGACTCGATATCGCATTCATCAGCCACTCCATTGTTGTTGCAATCTGATTCACACATATCCGGTACGCCGTTGTTATTGCAATCGTCATGGGGTTCACAGTCGTCGGCTATGGAGTTGTTGTTACAATCGCGCTCGCACTCTGTAGGCACACCGTTACCGGAACAATCTTCGCTGGTGCCGTTTGCGATATCGCAGTCATCGGGTATCGAATTTTCATTGCAATCCACTTCGCATTCGTCGGGAATGTCGTTTGAATTACAGTCTAATGCAGTTGCGTCGGTGATTTCACATTCGTCCGGGATGATGTTGTTGTTGCAATCCGACGAACTGCCGTCGAGGATTTCGCAATCATCGGGTACGTTGTTGGGTTGGCAGTCAACGATATTTCCAACCAGATTTCGATCGACCGGATCAATCACAAGGTTCCAGATATTTCTCTCAAAGTTATGAGGTAAGACTACAAGATTACCGCCATCCAGATCCACGCGCAGGATTTGTCTTGGGCTTCCTGGTTCAGTTGATATTCTTGTGAAGAAATAGATATGGCCATTATAAAGTTCAAACTTGTTAATATAGCTAAATTCATCATTGCTGTTATCAATAACCGTTTCCACATTGGTTCCGTCGAGGTTCGACCGCATGATGGCATCTACAGGAAAGTTAACATTCGAGTCTAGGTTCCAATACATTTTACTATTTTCTGCGTCAATTTGCAGAAATTCTGGATTTTTATCAAATTCGAGAAGTTTCTGAACAGATGTTCCATCGAGATTCGCTCGATAAATAGAATTGAAATGAACGTTTGTCCAATATACTTTTCCGTTGATTTCGTCGATATCGATTCCTCTAGGTCGGCAGATATCGGGAATGATTACTTCCTCGCCGGTACCATCCAGATTGGCGCGTCTAATGCCGAGGAAACGACCCCCTGTAGGGTCACAGTCCTGCACCCAATGCGACCAGTATATTTTTTGAAGATTTTTTGCAATAACCACATTCACAGCGTAGTCGTTATGGCTTTGTTGCAAGTCTGGTGTAGATATAATGAATTCGATGTTGGTTCCATCGATGTTGGATTTGTAAATTCCTTCAGAAGTGGACCAGTAGATTTTTCCGGCATCGCTGTCGATGTCTAAACCTTTTGCGCCAATTAATATACCATCGCCAACCACCAGAGGTATGGTATTGCAACCATTGAGGTTGGATCTGTAAATAGCCACTACTGGTACATCGCCAATCCAATATAACTGTTGGGCTTGCGCCGTGGATGAACTGCACAAAACAGTTGCCACACTAATGATGCAAACGGCCATAGTTGAACTGGTCGAAAATAATCTCGATCTCTTTAACATCGCTCTTCTCTCTAGCATTGTGGATTCGGGGTTTGGAATTTTCCTATTCTAAACCAACTTCAAAACCAGTTAATAAAACCAGCCCCTGGGGTCGCGATAGGGAATTGCCCCAGTAATGTACCTGTTATAGGACAGAGATACAAGAAAAATTTTGGAAAAGCAGAAAATGTTGCCTATAGAAATGCCGCCAATTATCCACCTGTATAGAGTAATATCGTTGGATAGCAAAAAAAAGAGGTTCATGTGCTCCTCGGGCGGGATAAATCCCCCATTTCACTCAGCTGTCGCGGTTATAGCATGTTGATTTGAAATCTCAGCATGTGGCTTGAAATCAACACCCCGCTACAGCCCGTATCAATCAATGCGGTAGGTTTGCGATGAAAAATACAACTCCAACCCCGTCAAGGCATGAATTACAGGCAACTCGTGAAGTTCACCGCAATTTCCCGCCACTGGTATATCCGGTGCTAAACCATCCTGATAGTAGAGACTGTGGCTGAGTGTTGCGGCAGTCTGATAAACCTGACTGAGGTTTGTCCGCCGGTTCTCGGCTTGTGTTTGTAAAAGAAGTAACGGGTACCCCATTTTTGCGAAGCGAGGTTGTAAATCCCGACTTGTCGGGGGTGGGGGATGGGGAAAGGGATATCCTTGCTCGTCGCTCATCAAAAAAAAGGGGGAAGCAGTAATGAACGAAGAGACTTTTCAACGAAAACTGTCTGAACTGATTGCAGAAATCGCAACGCTACCGGCGAATGAGCGCGACAAGCTTGAAGTGCTGGCTGAGCAGACACGAGAACGACACCGTCAACTCAAAGAGACGGTCAGCAGCTTACAGGAAAGCATTGACTTCGTTCGTCTGAGCATTAAATACATGCTGTTCGATCTGGAAGCGACAAGACGCGAAAACGATCAACTCCGCAAATTACTGGAAAAATCAGACGAGTCAGATAACGAAACAGAATAGACGAGCGAAACAATAGTTTATGGGGGACACGAAATTGGAGGGGTAGCTGTGACGCGATCCCTGCAAGACAAAATAGGTGTTGGTGCGAGAACCCTTTCTCGTACTACAAAACATAATGTCCTTCTTACAAATCACTAACGCTCTTGAAAAATTACCCACGGCTATGTAGCTGTGGTTTTTTTTGTACAGATACCTAGCAAGCCTGAATGATTGTGACGATTTTATTATAGTCATCCGGCTATCGGGTGGCATGCCTCACGCTTCACACTTGTGTGTTGCGTGGGCAATGATGTAGCAACGGTATTTATTCCCGCGCGTATGTTTACCGATACGCGCCCGTGAGGAAGCGGGAAACTGTTGTGTTTAATCAATTTTCATTTCGCCGCATCACCGTTATCGTCGGGCTGATTTTTCCGAGGGTCGGGG
>CBDTZI010000029.1:0-14686 GCA_965364865.1 uncultured bacterium
TCCCGCCAGTTTTTACGTTACATTGAGTGATTGCTAAACCACAAAAATGTTCGCAATCTATTCGTTATGCTATTTAAGCTAAAAAGCTTAAATTATGCACCACCTTCGAACAGGTCAAAGACGGCATCATTGTCAGCTACCCATTCAAAAGCGGCCCACGTGAGGCCTTGTTGAACGAGGCTTCTAACATTCAAGCAACCACCGAACTGAAATACCATACCTGCAACTGCGGCCAACGTAACGGCCTTTAGAGTCTTTTTACGCATCAGACAATCTCCTTGAGAAAACGGTAACAATCTCGCCCATCCGATTTCTACGCCCGCATGGGCGCGAACAGCAAGATGAAACCTCGACTCACCGGGCCACTACCCGGCTTCTTTATTTTAGTACAGAGAACGGGTCCGCCCCGCACTCCAACACTGAAGAAAAATTAATACCAATCGTCGAGTACAACAACTTCGTCGATCTCCCAGCATTTTCTTTAACTCACCAATACATTCCGCGCCAGCGGGTAAGCTAACATCATGCTGTCTGTGACCTGCGTAACCAACGAAATAACGAACACATCCGCGCGAGTTGTTCGATTATCTTTTACGACAAAATTACGCAGTACATCCTGGTTACTACAGCTTTGTATTCATGCAAAGCGCGTGGTATTGTGCCACAGCCGCACCAAGGGAGCAAGACTCCCAACGGTTCTTTTTCTACCAAACCGAAGTTTTAAGGTGCAACACAGCCTTGAACCAAAGCTGTACATGTATGCCCTTATCGGGCATCCAGACTTTGTAACATGAAATTTTTTGAATGACCGAACATCGTCCACCCGTTCTTCAAAATCAGGTCACAAAATCGTCGGATGATTCACTCGTACGGCGAATGTCGCATCCAGGGGCAGAACGATCGCATATTGGATGTGGGTTGTCAAGAGAAATATAGTGCGGAATCGCAATAAATAGTGCTTCCATTCGTGGCTGATTGTGGTAGAATACTCAGATCTTAAGACCCATTCGATGGATCAAATGGCACTTGGGGCTGCAAGGATGCAAGGTAATACACGATTCACTGTATTGCTGTAACTATCCATATTTACATAGTTTACGACGTTTTTGAATCTCCCGGCCTTCTTACGTTTAGATTTTTTTTTCAAGACATTTACAAAAATCGTTCCTCCTAAAATGGTAAAATAGGCAATGTCGAATAATGCGGTGGGTATATTTGAATCGAACGGTAGATCGGGTGGATTTTTACGATCCGCTGAGAAAAACTATCGGATTGATAATCAGGATGTGTTTGTACCGGATGATTTGATCCGTTCGATCAATCTTCGCGGTGGAGAATCCATTTCGTTTTCGGGTAAGCTCGGATCGGGCAAACGAGGATCCAAAGTTTTGTCCAAGGATAATATCGAGATGATCAATGAGCAACTGCTCGATGATTTTATCGAAAATAAACACTTTAAGGATTTAACGCCGATCTCTCCAGACCGCGCGGTTCATTTTGAAACCGAGGACGGGCCGACCACTACGCGTATTGTGGATTTACTGACACCCATTGGGTTTGGTCAGCGCGGACTCATTGTCGCACCCCCACGAACCGGAAAAACCGTGCTCTTGCAACAGATGGCAGCCGGGGTAGCCGAAAACCATCCCGACGTGTACATGATGGTCTTACTCATCGACGAGCGGCCTGAAGAGGTCACGGATATGCGTCGAACGGTTCACGGCGAGGTGGTGGCTAGCAGTAACGATCAAAACATCGCCAGCCACGTTCGTATCGCGCGATTGATGATCAACAAAGCCAGGAGAATGGTCGAGAGCGGCAAGGATGTTTTCGTATTGCTTGATTCGTTGACCCGCCTGGGGCGTGCGTTTAACGCGGATATTCGTAGCAGCGGAAGAATTATGTCCGGCGGACTTGATATCCGCGCGTTAAACGAACCCAAGTCTATTTTCGGCGCTGCACGAAACATCGAACATGGCGGCTCGCTTACGATCATCGCTTCCGCGCTGATTGATACCGGAAGCCGCATGGACGAGGTGATTTTCAATGAGTTCAAGGGTACGGGGAACATGGAGATTGTGTTGTGTAGAGAACTGGCCAACAAACGAATATGGCCCGCGATCGATCTCGAATCTTCGGGCACTCGACAAGAGGAAAAATTATTAACCCCCGAAGCGCTGGAAATCTCCAATAAGCTCCGCCGCACGCTGTATGGCAAGGGGCCAGAACGATCGATGATCATGCTGTTAGACCTGATGCAGAAATATCCCAACGGGGCGGCCTTCATCTCTGGCATGGCGGGTCAGGTCATCCGATAGGTCGTATTTCAGCGAAAAAACGGTTTTTCGGTTGATCCTGTCTGTTTCAAGCGAGCTAGGGCCGATTTGAGCCAAAATATAGCCCTCGGAACGCTTCTTGCGTTTTTGCGGGATTGTGAGTAAATTGATAAATTCGTTGGAGGCTGAATTCGTGGTGCGTGCCGTTATGCATCCACGCGTTGGTGAGGTCTTCGACAGAGTTGTATGTTGAGTTGTTGGTAGAAAGCAAAGGAAAGTAACTTAAAACTTATGATAACAGCTGAGGCAAAACAGGGTGTGATTCAGAAGCATCGCGTTCACGATAAAGATACAGGATCGCCTGAAGTTCAGATCGCGATATTAACCACTCGAATTTTGGAACTGACAGAGCATCTGAAAATCAACAAGAAGGATCATGCATCCCGTCGTGGTCTGTTGAAGATGGTGGGTCGTCGCGCAGCGCTTCTTAAATATCTCACAAGAACAGATCGCAAGCGATATAAGTCCATCATTGTTGAACTGGGGCTGCGTAAGTAAACGAGGCTCAAACTTTTCGTTTGAGATCGCCCGCCGCTTTGTTTTGGTGATCGCATACCATCTATGGTCTCTGCTTGAGGTTGAGACAGTTGAGTTTGCTATGCATCTATCTCAAAAGAATAATCATCTTACAATCGATACAACTGGAAATCTCCCCCATCATACTTCCATTGTAAGTTGTGAATGATGTTAATACTGTGACGGTTAGGAAATAGGAAATAGGTTGGTCAATGTTGAGTGAGGTCTTTGTAAACAAGTATGAGTTATGAATTACACTTCGTAGAGAAAACAATCGGCGGTAGAAAACTTCGAATTGAAACCGGTAAACTGGGAAAACAGGCCGCGGGTACGGTTCTGGTTCAATATGGTGAAACCGTCGTTCTGGTTGCGGTGGTCACCGGCGCACCACGAGAAGGCACAGATTTTTTCCCTTTAACGGTTGATTATCGAGAAAAAACATACGCCGCCGGTAAATTCCCCGGTGGTTTTTTCAAACGTGAAGCCCGCCCCACACAAAAAGAAATTTTGACCATGCGGATGATTGACCGACCGGTCCGCCCGCTCTTTCCCAAAGAATTTAAGGATGAAGTGTTGATCCAGGCCATGGCGCTGGCTACCGATCTTCAAAACGATCCGGACATTGTAGCCATGGTGGGTGCTTCTGCAGCTTTGTCGATTTCTCCTATGCCTTTTGAAGGGCCACTCGCGTCCTGTCGAATCGGGTATGTGGATGAAAAGCTGATTATCAATCCCACCACGGATGAGATGGAATACTCCACGTTAGAGCTGGTGGCAGCCGGTCATAAGGACGGCATCAACATGATCGAGGTGGGTTCGCAGGAACTTCCCGAAGACATTATTGAGCAAGCCGTCGAACTCGCTCGCGAAACCATCGTTGAAATTTGCGGCATGATTCAAGAGCTGCAAGACAAAGCCGGCAAGGAAAAAACATGGACCCCGCCACCCGCGTTGGATGATCTCCGTAAGAAATTAAAAGACGGTTATGAGGGTCGTCTTCGTGAAGCGCGAACGATTCCCGGTAAGCAGGATCGCGGTGCGGCTGTCAAAGAAGTGTATAAAGCCGCCAAGGCGGAGCATTGTCCGGACGACGTCGACAAACACGCACACCATTGGAACACGGTTCGCGAAGAGTTGGACCTGATCGAAGGTGACATCGTCGCAGACATGTTGGTCAACGAAAACAAACGATCCGACGGGCGAGGTGCACTGGACCTGCGAGATATTTCAGGTGAGGTGAAAGTTTTACCACGTGTACATGGTTCCGCTCTTTTTCAACGCGGCGAAACCCAATCGCTCTGCGTGGTCACGCTGGGAACCGGTCGAGACGAACAGGTCGTTGACGGATTGACCGCTGAATATCGCAAAAAGTTTATGCTGCATTACAACTTCCCGCCGTTTTCAACCGGTGAAGTTCGACGTGTCGGGATGACCAGTCGTCGGGAAATCGGACACGGTAACCTCGCCGAAAAAGCGTTGGAAGCGGTACTCCCTTCACCGGATAAATTCCCTTACACCATCCGATTGGTTTCGGAAATTTTTGAATCCAACGGTTCCAGTTCCATGGCTTCGGTGTGTGGTGGATGTATGGCGATGATGGATGCGGGCGTGCCCATCAAACAACCCGTAGCGGGTATCTCCATCGGTATGTTTGAACACAGCGGAAAACAAAAATTAGTGGTTGATATTCTTGGTGAAGAAGATCACTTCGGTGCGATGGACTTTAAGGTCGCGGGCACCCAACGCGGTGTGACTGCGGTTCAACTGGATCTGAAGGGTCGATCGCTGACGAAAGAAATCATTCACGAAACTTTTGTCCTGGCCAAGGAAACGAGACTGAAAATTCTCAAATCCATGTTGGAGGCGATCAAAGCACCTCGAAACTCAACCAGCGAATACGCACCACGGATATTGACCACGAAAATTTCGCCCGACAAAATTGGCAAAGTCATCGGACCGGGCGGCAAATTTATTAAACTCATCGAATCAGAAACCGGTGCCACAGTCGAAATCGACGACGACGGAACCATTCTCATCGCCTGTCTGGATATGAAATCCGCCGAACGAGCGTTGGAAATGGTCGAATCGGTCTCGATGGAAGTCAAAGTTGGAAAAATTTATACCGGTAAAGTCAGCAGCATCAAGGATTTTGGTGCGTTTATCGAGCTTTCACCCGGACAGGACGGATTATGTCACATCAGCGAATTGGACAATGCGTATGTTCGCTCTGCTGACGAAGTCGTTAAGATAGGCGAATCGGTTCGCGTTAAAGTGATCGCAATCGACGATCAGGGCCGAATCAAGCTGTCTCGCAAGGCTGTAGTCGAAGAGGAAGCAGCTGCTACAACATAATAACAGGGTCGGCGCTTGATTGTAGACAGGATTCTTGCTTAACTATGAGCGGATCTGATTTACGAAATAGTACCCGTGACGTCATATTGAGATGGATCTTCCGTAAGAATTTGGGGAGATAGTCATGCCCACTGGTGTTGTAAAATGGTTTGACGCCAAAAAAGGGTTCGGTTTCATTACCGTTCCCGATGAACAGAAGGATATTTTTGTACATTACAGCTCGATCGAGGGCGATGGGTTTAAGAGCCTGAAAGATGGCGATGAAGTCGAGTTTGAACTGATCGACTCCGACAAAGGCCCGCAAGCCCATAACGTTCGACGAATGGCTTCCCCCTCATCTACGGAATAAAATCATCGCTGATGGTGAGCGTTGAATTACTTGTTATTCCGAGTTGACCGGGGTGGACGGGTTGTGTGTAGGCAGGATGACTTCCCGGCATATGATTCAGAATGAACCCTGACGAATCTTTACCCCAACAGCAACACCAACGGGATGTTCATGCAGCTACCGTTGCGGAAATCTCCGGACTCGCCGGCGGACTCGCCCACGAATTGCGCAATCCACTTTCTACCGTTATGGTCAATCTTAAACTGTTGGCTGAGGATTTACAGGATCAAGACGCGGACCCTCAGGACGTTCGTCGTCGGGCCTTGCTCAAGGTCGATGTGTTACGCGGCGAAGCGCAGCGGCTTCAAAACCTGTTCGATGATTTTTTGAATCTCACCGGGCCTTGTCGCGTCGATAAGAAAAACATTGACATCAACGCCATCACGCAAAAGATGGTCACTTTTTTTGAGCCGCTTGCCCATAACCACCGCATCCAACTACAACTTGAATTGGCCGCGTCGCCGTTGATGTGTCAGGTCGATGACGAATTATTCTCTCAGGCGCTGTTGAATATCGTGGTCAACGCGCAACAGGCGATGCCCGAGGGGGGACAAATTACGATCGCCACAAAGGATTGTGGAGATCATATCGAATTGAGCGTAACGGATAACGGTGTGGGGATTGCGGCGGAAGATCAGGAGCGAATTCTGAAACCCTTTTACTCGACCAAGCGCAGCGGAACCGGGCTGGGCCTGTCTATCACCCATAGGCTAATCCAGGCACAGGGCGGGAAACTTGAATTTACAACGGAGCTGGGAAAGGGAACGACCTTTACCATATCCTTACCGCGTGAAGCATCAGCTGTGTGATTTGAATCTTAGTGTGTAGATCCAATAAGATTGGCTGATTTTATCCGTGAAATCGAATACCATTGAATTGTTATGAGTGAAACCGCGTTTGTATTAATTGTTGAAGACGAAGCCGCCCACGGCGATGCGATTGCCGAGGCGCTGCGACGGTCGAAATATGTTTGTCATACAGTAACCAGTGGCAAAGAAGCGATCGAAAGCGTCAAACAGCGTTCGCCGGACGTGATCGTTACGGACTACAAACTCGGCGGCAACATCACCGGGATGGACGTGTTGCGTGAAGCCAAGAAGCTCAACACCGATACCGAGGTGATTATTATTACCGCGTATGGATCGGAACAGCTCGCCCGCGAAGCGTTGAGTCAGGACAACAAACACCACGCCTATGATTATCTGATTAAGCCGATCGACATCGACGTGCTGCGCGACAAGGTGCAGCGAGCCGCCAAACAGGCGATTTCATCGAAAAGCACGAAACGCATGCACGAGCAGATGAAAGATTCGTTTGAGTTTTGCGGTATCATCGGCAAATCGGAAGTGATGCAGCGTGAAATCAAACGGGTTCAGAAAATCGCTCGAAGCAAAAGTACGGTGCTGATCGTGGGTGAAACCGGAACCGGTAAAGAGTTGTTCGCCCAGGCCATTCACGCCAATTCACCGCGTGCGGGTAAGCCGTTCAAAGTGCTCAACTGCGCCGCGGTGAGCGAAACGCTGTTGGAAAGTGAACTGTTTGGTCATGTGAAAGGTGCGTTCACCGGAGCCGTCGTGGATCGAAAAGGTTTGGTACAGGCCGCTGACGGGGGTACACTTTTTCTGGATGAAATTGGTGACATGCCCTTGCCCATGCAGGCTAAGCTGCTGCGAACGTTGGAATCGGGTGAAGTCTTGCCGGTGGGGTCCAACGACGTCTCCTTTTCCGATGTGCGGTTTGTCGCAGCCACCAACCACGATCTGAATGAGTTGGTCTTGACCGGTTCGTTTCGCGAGGATTTGTTTTATCGAGTCCACGCGCACGGTGCGATTCGCATCCCGGCACTTCGAGAGCGTCGGGAAGATATTCCTGCGCTGGTGAGTCGCTTTATCGAGCAGGCCAACAAAGAACACGAAGCGAAGTTTGAAGGCATTGAGCCTGACGTGCTTCGCAAGCTGGTCAACCACCATTGGCCGGGCAATGTGCGTGAATTGCGAAATACGATTTTTCGGATGTGTCTGGAAGGGGAGGGCAACGTGTTGTCGTTGGATTCGCTGCCCGATTCACTGAAAACTTCCACGGATATCGTGCCGGTGGGTCCACCCAACCTGGCCGGCATGAAGATGGTCGATGTCGAAAAGTTACACATCATGAACACCCTTCGCATGTTCGGCGGTAACCGCGAAAAGACAGCTAAGGCTTTGGGGATCGGCGCAAGAACACTCTATCGAAAACTGCGCGATTACGGTTTACGGTAGGCAAACTCAATAAAAAAAATCCCCTCCCCTGATGATGGAAGAGGGGATTGGGTTTTTATAAATCTAATAAGTATTAAACGCTCTACACTTATCGCCCGGTGGGGCAGGATGGAACCAGATCATTCATCCACACATCAAACATTTCCGCTCCATTGAGTAGATTGATCAATGCCAGAATATCTGGCGGGCCACACTCACCACTGCGATCGATGTCACATTTCCAGTCAACGAGAAATGCTGTTTTTCCGTTGATATGGTCAATAAGCATCATGATATCTTCAATATTAGAGGTTCCTGTACCATCGGCGTCTCCCGGTAAGGATGCCAGATTCATAAAAGATCCACCGGGGATGTGTAATATCTCAGTCCAGCCACCTGTTGCAATAGGAGAGGACAATGTAAGTCTGTATGTGTTGGGTGCACCCGTAGCCACCACAGAGCTAACGAACGGGGCATCAGGTCCGTTGATCGCAAAGTCTGTCGGTGAAACGCTTGGAGGATCACAATCGAATTCGATGACGATTTCATCCCAACCAAACCTTATATTCACATCCAGCGGATCATGCGGATACGCTGGATCGGTCGCGCAATTGGGTGGAACCGTTTTGAAGAGTACGGGTCTACATCTGACGCATAGGTCTGGTGTGCATTCTGTTGCGTCGCCGTTGTACAAACCACCCAACCCCAGACAGTCCAGATTCGTAAGTAAATCACAACTTTCAGTGTCCTCAAAACAGCAAGCACCTCGAGGTTCACAATCGATTTCTGTACATCGTTGTCTGTCGGTGAAGAAGACTGACGGAGGGAGACATTCTGAAATTACGGTCAAATCATCACAAGTGCCGTCGATGTTACAACAGCCGCCACGCACACAACCATTCGCGTTGGTGGTGTGATCACAGTTTGAAAACGGCCCCTGATAGATTCCGTCGGATAACAAACACTCCATTTCTGTAAATTCGTTACACGCATTGACACCCAGCGGCATACAGCAGGCGCCCACTTCGCAAAGGTTGTCACGATCGCGACATACTGAGCCGGCCAAACCGTAAATTCCGCCCGCGTTGCTGCATAACAATTCGGTGGTCACGCTACAGTCTTCGTCCAGACAACACGCACCGCGTGCGATGCAAAATTGTGAACAGGTTCGGTCCGAACGGAACACATCATCAATGCCGGTGCAGGTTGATGGTAGAACCCCATCATCACAGGTGCCGTTTAACTGACAGCAGGCGCCGAGAGTGCAAACGCCCGGATCGCATTCGGCTCCATCACCAAGGTAGGTGCCGCCATTCTGTTCGCAATCAATCTGGTTTTGGGTTGTACAGGAGCTGTTTAAGCAGCATGCCCCCGTCGCATCGCAAGGCCGATCCACGCAGATCGTGGTCTCATGGTATTCGCCACCGTCCGTTGTGCAGGACGCTGCGTAGGCCTGGTCCTGACAGGATTGATCCGACAGACAACATGCACCTGGCGTGCAGATTTCATCACCAACATCGCAGCGTGTGTGATCGCCTTGATAGACACCGTCGGCATCTTCACATTCCGGCTGTCGTAAATTCTCGCAGGTAAACGAACCTAAACAGCACGCCCCGACGGGGGTGCAAAGACCTAATTCATCAACTTCATCACAGGTTAAATCTTGATTGTAATCGTCGTTAATACCGGTGCATTCGGACGTGAGCAATCCATCTACGCATACCCCGTTGGCGCCGCAACAGGAACCCACATCGCACGCACCCGAGCCGCAATTGGTATCATCGCCCTGATAAGTTTCGCCGAAACCAAGGCAGGATTCTATAATTCGTACTTCGCAATCGCCACCACCCAGACAACACGCACCGGAAACACAGAAATCGGGTGCACAGACCTCGGTTGCATCGAATATTCCCTGTAGAAATGTGCATTCCTCCGCAAGTAGGAATCGACATTCACCTCGGGGTGTGCAACAGGCGCCGCGCTCATCACACGATCCCGCATCAACCGTACAGGATGATCCGTCGTCGAGGTAAATCGCTTGAATCGCATTCACGCATCTTGCCGAAGAGACGTCATCAAAACAATCGCCGTTGGTTTTACAACACGCACCGTTACCCGGACAGGTGTTTGGATCAACGCAATCCGATCCGACGCCCAGAAAAGTGTCGCTGCGAAGTTCGCAATCGAATTGTGTACGCAGATCGCAAATACCAATATCCGTTCCACAACAGGCGCCGAATAATGACGAAACTCCGGAACAGGTGCCCGAATCGCAGGTGGCATTGCCAGTAAACGTTCCCGCAAACAGGGTGCAACCTTCTTGTGTCAGTACCTGGCAACTCCCGTCATCTAAACAGCATGAGCCACCGGTGCAGGTTAATGAATCGCACGCGTTGACTGCATTGTATATACCGCCAACCCAATTGGTTTCGCAGAAAGTTTGTGTAGTGTCGACACAGGTTCCGTTGGGTAAACAGCAACCACCGATGCTAGCCGGGTCGGGGCAGATTACATCCTCGAAATCTGGAAGACAGGATCCATGTGGTATTACGTCCGGGTCAATCGACAAACAATCAGAATTATCGCCGCATAAAATACCGGGGTTATCACCGCCGAAGCATTTCAAGACGTATTCGCAAACCGTACCGTCGCCTTTATAGACCGCATCAATGCGTCCTTGTAGTTCTTCGCTGCATTCGGATCGTGACGCGACCAATTCACAATCTGGTTTGCCCTCTGCGTTTGTAAAACAACACGCACCATTCCCGCAGCCGACACTGGGGTCGAGTGTTTCGCAGGTTGTCCCTTCGCCATGAAAAACGCCAAAGATTAAATCGCGGCAGGCGGTGGCTGTGTTGTTTTCGCAGGTTTCGTCTTTACAGCAGGCACCGATGCAGACGTTTTGTTCACAATCGGTTCCGTCGCCGTGATAGGTTCCCGCTCCGCCGCCAACGAATGGATCGAGGCAATCTTCTTCGCATAATACGGTGCAGGTCTCACTGACGCAGCACGCCCCGGTGACTGGCTTGCAAAGATCGATATTGGAGCAATCCAAACCGGCCCAGTGGGTGGCGGTTTCGCCGCCGGCTTCGAGACAGGCTTGGGGTGTATAATTTTCCAGGCAATCGCTGCCGCCGCAGGGTAAACAGCAGGCCCCTTGTTCGCACAGCGTTTCCGAGCAACGGGTACGCTGGCCATGAAACGTGCTGCCCGGCTCAAAACACTCTTCTTCAAAAACGTCAACACATTCGCCACTGGTATTCGTTGCGTTGGGTCGGCAACAGGCACCGGGTGCGGGCGGTAGACAGATTCTCATGGAATAGTTGCCTGAATCGTTGGTGCCCATGCTGGGCAGGTCGTCAACAGGAGGTTGTATGGAGTTTCGGCCAACCCAACCCAGGATTTCGCCGGTTGGAAAATTTGTTAACAAGCCGGAATCACCGATATAATAAATCAAGTTGGTGTTCCAGGTGACGCCAAATGCGTATGTTTTGCCCGCTTGCAGAATCACCTCGCCCGGCAGTGGGCCACTGGGGTGAAACGCGTCGCCGACCACTTCATTTCGAGTTCTGGAGGCGATCAATAAGTATGTGTTATTTTCTTGACGCTCATGGACTGTAAACTGCAATGTCGTGGGTTGAATGATGGTCAGTTCCATCTCGAACGATACAACAATGGTTTCCTCTTCGATACTGATCACGTTTCCACGATATCGAGAGGAGCCTTGAAAGGCATTGTCGTTGGGATCTCCCAGTAATTCGCAGGTGGTTGTACCCGCGATCGTCGCGTGATCCGAGCGGGTGGGAACCACCACCGCGCCTTCGCGAGTGTCATAAACGGCCCTGCTGTTTAAGGGAGTTTGAATCGGGGTATGATCACCGTCTGCTGCGTGGACCACGACCGAGACCAGCGCAAACATCACCAATGCGCATCCGAACTTCAACCTATACAAAAATTGCATTGCTTTCATCTCCGATGAATTAATGAGGGAGGGTTGATGGCGCGTCAATCATCATCAAAGCACAAATCAGGCCAATTTCCACGATTCCCCATAGTGGCGGCATCCCCTCCGAGGGTTATAAGGCATTATAGACGCAATTTCGCTAAAATACCAATATATTCCATCCTAACGGGATGAAACTTTTGAAAAAATCGATTTCATATCTCTGACCACACCCCGATAACGTCGCGTGGATCGGAATAAATCGATTGTCTTACCGGACGACAACACTAATTGTTGTTTACGTCGCGATATTTCCCCATTATTCGATCGCCAATGCCCACGGGCGTGGGTTCGCCGAAGAAGGTCATCAACCGATCTACTGTGTGCTGGAACCGGATCGAGCGGGCATCGACGTCTTCCAGTTGTCTGGTTGTGGGTTGGTTCAGATCATCCGCATCGATCGTCTCGTCAATCTCACCACGAATCACGCCGTACATGGTATAAACATTGGAACGTACTGTGATCCAGTCGCCCAGGGATACGAGCAGGGCGACCGCTTCGACGAAGTCGGCGTCGTCGTTTGGTGGGAGGTTGGGATTGACCAGACCTTTATCGATGCGGAAATCGATGTTGTTGGCTCCACAGGAGCCACCTCCTGTGCATGTTGTATCTGTCTGACAAGGCGCGCCGGGAGCGGTTCCGCCGACGCAGCTGCGGTTGTTGATATCTTCATATCGAATGTTGGCGAGTTCGCCGACGGTCAGAAATCCCGTACCGCGACGGTAGGCTGGGTTGGCGTCCATCCACGCCCGGCCATTCGTATTTGCGAGTCCGTAATCACCCGTGAACTCGCCCGCGAAGCCGGTCTGATTTCCTTCGCGCGCTTCGCGATAGGCGACAATGGAGGAGGCGCTAAGTGTATCGCTAAGTTGGCCTGCTTCAGTATCGGGCGGGAAGATTTCGTTGACGGTTGGATTGAGCGTATTAACCGCGAGAGGGCTTACATAACCAAGTGCACGTCGGGTACGAGCACGATAAGCACTCGGTATACGATCCATAGGAATGGTGGGCAATCCTTCAAGCACCTTCCACGGTGCGGCGTTGATGTCGATGCGGCCATGCACACGCAGCCCGTCCATGTCTACGCGGGGTCGGGCGTGAGGCTCACCCACCGGAGTATTTTGATTGCCGTAGGTGCGGTACGGGCCTCGATTACTCAGCGGTAACGTCGTGAAATAATCGAACACCAGCTGACCCCACGGAAGGTTTTCAATCCCGCCGGGTATTTGTCGATCGGAGTCGTCGTGCATTTCGTGATGGGCGGCGTAGCGGATGCCAGTTGTTGTATCGACAACGGGTCGATCGAAAATCGGCATACGGCCATTATCGATCAGATCTGCTTCCCTAATGGTCGCGACCGTAACGCCGGCGTCGTCATCGATGTTGGTAACATCATCCAGCCAGGTGGTAAACGCCAGTTTGTGATGAGTTGTTACGCCGAGCGTACCCATCGGTGCGGGCAGTATATAATCATCAAACGATCGATTCGCGTGACGAAGTAACAGCAGCATCGAACCGGTCGTGGGAAATGCCGCTGGGACCGGTGCGAAAGCGTTTTTCGGATCGTTGAATAATTGTGCGTACAATCCTGCGTTGGACGGATTCAACTCTACGGGATGAATCGAATCAAAGGCCGGGTCGCCGGGGTTCCATGCTCCGAGTGATTGCCCTGTGCCACCCACCGCCGGAACGGGTGGTACGGTGACTTTCCATTTGTCAGACGGCTTGGATGTCGCGGCCACAGGAAGTGGCACCGCCCGTTTCATGATGGTCGTGGGTCCGCCGGGTGCGACAAGGGTGAAGTCGGTATGAGCCTGATCAACAATAATGTCGGTTTTCACGCCGGGTGTATATTCCACTCTGCGAACCAGATAAACGATCCAACCATTATTAAACTGGAGCGCGTCCGCGCCACTGAGTGGATATTTAGTCCCGTTGGTGCCAGGCCCGCCAGGAAAACTACTACCCGAAACAAACGCGGTGAACGGTCCTGTGTTGGAGGCATTCGTCGGCTCGATGACCTGAGTGATTTTATATCTGTGTTTAATGGGGTTTGTGGTGTCGCTCTGGTCCACCTCGTAAATCCAGTACTCCCCTTCGATCGGATCGTCGTAGGGATTGAAAATTTCTATCCCGCGCGAGTTGACGGTGGTCCCGTCACTGTCGATCGAGATTTCCGAAATAAACGGCTGGCGTTCCAGGCCATAGACGTATCGCTTGAGGTTGCAGATGCCGCCGGGGAAACCGCAGTCTCGGTCCTCAGTACAAGTGAGACCGAGGCTGGGGCCGGCGATGCATTTGCTCTCGATCTTGCAGAAGCTGATGGGACATTCTGAATCTCGTCGGCAGGGTACAGTACCGTCATTGTCGCAAAATCCATTACCGGCTTCGATCTCATCGCCGGCGGAGTCCAGATCCATAAAATCGAACGCCCGCACCGTGATGCGCGTGGGAAGATCGCTGCAGGATCCCAAGGTACAATCCAGATCGCTGTTACAGACATTGCCACTGTTTCCACCGCCGCTGCACTGCTTCTGGTTGTCAACGTAATCGATCAGATTCGCGGTGAGCGATGCGGCGGTTCTGGAAATCAATGCTTCACGACGAGGCTGTTTGGTCCAGATGTCGATGCACTCGCCTTCGATGGTATAACCAGGCTTTTTCTGGCAGACATACGGGCCCGGTCCACACTGTGTGTCATCATTGCACTCTATATCATCGTTATCAGGATACCGATCCTGATGGTTCCAATAAGCCCCCGATGCGTTATTGATAAGCATGAAGAAGACGTCGTAGATCAGGCGAACTGCTCCAAAAGAACTGGCCGTCGCATTGGCGTCAACCTCTTCATCCA
>CBDTZI010000030.1:0-14616 GCA_965364865.1 uncultured bacterium
GCTTTATGGCTATGGTCGCGTCAACGCCGCAGCCGCCGTACAGGAAGCCAACAACACCCTTGCGTTCAGCAATCGCACCTGGCCTGATCGCCCGGCGGATGTCATAATCAGCCCATCCCAGATTAATTGGCGTCAAAACTATGGCACAGATGATTCGGGATTCCTCATCGTGCAAAGTAACAATCCGTTTAGGTTTATCCCCTCAGACAGAGCTTGCTACAGTCGGGATCAATTGGGTTGTGGCTCTGCTCAACTTGCTTCATTACCCAGTGGGGTATCGATTTTGGATGTGGGTTGCGAGTTAACTTGTGACTCCGGCGAAGAACCCAAGTGCGAAATCGGCGCCAACCAATGTGTACCCATTACTCCCAATTCAGGAAAACAATATTTTGCAATCTACGCCCGTAACTCAACGGGTCTCTATTCGTTTGGTGTAGCGCTAGATACCGACAATAATATCGTTGGATCAGGTGAAATCATTGTGGATGTGGGTGATAGTGGTGGATTTATCCCACCGGGTGGCGGGGTCAACGGCCCGCAAGTAGGCCCCGCGGTCACCATTCAGGCATCGCCTTTGAATGGACTGTCCCCCGTGACCGTCAACTTTAGAGGTAACGCGGTCAGTGAAAAACCTATTGACGACAGCAAAACATTCTGGGATTTCGATATCGCCGTGGACTCTGACAGTAACGGAACCAAAGACGATGACGTGAACCAAACTTCGCGTACGACGGAACACCAGTATATCGTACCCCCCGGTGAGTCACGATTGTTCATCGCTCGATTGACGATGGTGGATGCCGATGGAAACGTCGGTACAGAAGAAGTTTCCATTCAGGTCGATGGAGCGGCGGTTGCGAATGGCTCCGGTTCTGAAGAAGGAGCATTTCGCGTTGTGGTCGGTACGCCCACCAATCCCAATGCAGATCTCAGCGAAGGGAATTCGCCGTTTGAGGTGATGCTCAATCTGGATACCGATGTGATTCCGGGAACACTACAATCCATTTCATGGGATTTGGGTGATGGAAAAATTGCCAACACGCTATCCGTACCCCATACCTATCGAAACAACACCAACATCGCGTTACGACTACCCATCACAGCTACCGTCACTACGACCGTTGCGGGTGGGGCAACGGTTAGCGCGGTCACTACAAAGCTCATTACGGTCTTCCCCGGCGATAACGACGTGGAAGTGGGTCGACCTCATCTTCCGGGTACCGGGGCACAGGGTGTCGGAGGAGCGGCTTCACCTTGTGGTGCGATCGGGATGATCCCGCTGTTGAGTATGGTCTTTTCGTTAATGTTCATGCGACGCAGGTGGATGTAAACCGCGAACTCACAAAAATAGATTCAACAAACACAAGCCTCTTTCGCCATTGCGGAAGGGGCTTGGCTTATTCATAGGGTAGCAGTAGGATAGATGTCTGATCCGTTGTTTTATAAATCTACAGAAAAAGGATGGACACATTTATGTTACCCAAAGCTTCTCAGCGAGTCGCTGAGGTGATGAAAATCGCCAACATCATCGCCCGGGAATACGATCAGGAATATGTAGGGACCGAGCACGTGCTGCTGGCGATCCAGCGTGAAGGAACCGGGATCGGAGCTTCGATTCTTTCCAAACATCAATTGACAGCGGACAAACTTCGCGACGAAGTGGATCAGTTGATGAAAAAACAAATGGAGGAAACCTGGGTGTTTGGCCGGCTGCCGGGCACCCCACATTTCAAAAACGTCATCGCCGCAGCCATCAAAGAATGTCAGGATTTGAAATCGCCAAGGGTTTGTACGGAACATTTACTGCTCGCGCTCGCCTCTGAAAAAGGGTGCGTCGCTTACAACACGCTGAAATCGTTAAAACTGACACATGAACAAATCCGCAAGGATGTTGAAGCACATGTCGTATCTTAAATTAATCGAGCGGTTTCATTCCTGCACTTTATTTTTCTGATAGAAAAAATGTTTTTTATAGAATAATCCAGACCCCAGCGCGGTTATGTTGGTATAGATCATCGCAAACAACAAAGGATTGATCCTTTTATTCGACAGGAGTAAGAAGATGACACAAAAGAGCACGTCCGCTCGAGGTTTCGCAATTCGTAATGTCACGATGCCCCTCGTCGTCGCATTGGCGTTGATCAGTGGTTTGAGATGCGTAAAAGCCGAAAATCCTCCCTCGAAATCGCAAGCCAAAGCGACAGCCAACGCCAAAACCAAAAGGACTTCGAAAAGCACCTATCGCGGCGTGATTGGTGCGAACAGTCCAAAAATTAAAATCGAAGGGGATAAGACGTATGTCTGGGCGGGTGGCGATCGTGACCCGAAAAGCCCCGACGCCCAGTGGTATGACTTTACCGGCTCACCCATCCCCGCGGGCGAATTGCAATTCGGCATCGGCAAAGACCGCATCAAAGCGATCGACGATCCACTATACGTCTATCCCGATGACAAACGATTAAGCGCGATCCCAAACAGTAGATATCGCCCCAAGGAAAAACACACAACCAACGACGAACTGATGGTTACCGGCTATGTGGAAAACGGCATCGCACGAGCCTATCCCACCGCCCTGCTCGATCATTACGAACTGGTCAACGATGACTTCAACGGTAAACCCGTAACGGTCGGATGGTGACCGCTGGCGAAACTGTCCGTGGTTCACGGACGCGAAAACAACGGCGAAGTCGATCAGTTTGGCGTGAGTGGTTACGTACACAAAAATATCTTTTTAATGTTCGATCGTAAAACCGAGAGTCTGTGGTATCCGTTTGATGACACAAAATGGACCGCCCTGTCGGGTCTACGTCAGGGTGAGACCATCCCCATCATTGAGGAACCCGCACCGATCCCCCTGGGACAGTGGCGAAAACAACATCCCGATACGATGGTGCTGCTGGGGTCCAAGAGCGAAATCGAATTGAAAAATAAGGGCGGGTAACTATAGCAGCTATCACTCAAATGTAGCGTTGGGGTTTGTCCTCGGCGTAGGTTAGCTTCCCCCCTTATTTACAAGGGGGAATTGAGGGGGGTGAGTAGGTCAGAAACTACATACTGGAAATTAGATACCAGAAGCAGGTAAAAACCTCCCCCAGCCCCTCCTTAGTAAGGAGGGGAGGAGTGCGCCGCCCACAAGGGGCGACGTTACACATAACGATCAAGTGCTCTAACGTGGGAAGGCTTCGACCACGCCGCCGTCGATCGGCAGCGTCGCTCCGGTCGTAGGTGTGGCGTTGCTTGCAAAAAAGACCACCGCTCGACCCACATGCTCACCGCATATCCGCGTTTTGAGCAAGTTGCGGCTTCGATAATAATCGTACAATTCGTCTTCGCTTAGATTGCGACTCTTCGCCCGACTCGGCGCCACCTCAGCCCACAACCCCGACGGGATGTCGTCGTTTTCAAAAATCGCATCGGCGTTGATCATGTTGACCCGAATGTTATGCGCAGCCAATTCAATCGCCGCGACTTTGCCCAGCTGATGACCGGCAGCTTTGGACGCGCTGTACGCTCCGAAATCCTTACCCGGTCCGAACACGTTTTTACTGGCGTTGATGATGATGTTGCCGCCCAGTCTTTGTTGTTTCATGATGCGCACCCCTTCGCGCATGAACATAAAATACCCCGTCGCGTTCACTTCCATGACCCGTCGAAAATCCTCGACCGTTAATTCGTCGATGGCAGCTACATGGGCAATGCCCGCGTTGGGAACGACTACATCCACACCGCCGAACGTTTTAACGATTTCATCATAACCGCTGCACACACTCGATTCATCCGTAACATCCATCACCAGGCCGATGGCTTTATCCGGCCCAAACCGAGCTTCGATTTTTTCGATCACTTTCGCAATACGCTTTTCATCCAGATCGGTGATGGCTACATGGGCGCCGGCGTCAATACATTCCATCGCAATCGCAGACCCGATCGCACCCGCTCCGCCACTAATCGCTACGATTTGACCGGCCAGCGGCTGTCTCGCACCAGATTTAATTTTCGCTCGTTGATAGGTTCGATACTCCACATCGTATAAATGCGATGGATCCAACGATTCATAAGGTCCGATCGACAACGCTTTCGCTTTCGTGATCAAGGTGTGTTCAGTGATGTCAGCTGCGATGTGCGCATCCCGCAGCGTGTTCCCACGACAAAACATGCCCCCACCCGGTAACAAAACCACATTAGGATAGGGATCAACACTGTCGGACGACAACCCATACTCATCTACATAGGATTCATATCGCTTAACATATTCATCCACAGCGGCTTTCAGCTGCGACTCAAGTTTTTCACGATCCTCCCAAAGCGGGGAAGCTACAAACATGGGCCAGGGTTTCGTGCGAATCGCGTGATCGCCGGTCAGCGGTCCGCCGTCCACGATCACAGCGGCTTCTTTTCTGTTGAGGATGTCCATCAGTTCAGGCGTCGAACGCCAGTGCGCAATAGACTTTTCATATGGCTGATCTTCGCTACCGGAAGATTTCGCAAGTAAGCCTCTGAGAATCGGTGCGACGATTCGCGCCAGCTCACCCGGCTGATTATCGACCTTAAACGCAGCGCTCAGTGATCGCCCTTTTGTTTTCTTTTCGATAAACTGTTCGCACGCATCAATCAGTTTGATATGTTGTTCGTACGCAGTTTTCGCATCCCCCCCCCACGTCACCAATCCGTGTTTCAACAACACCATCCCCTCTACATGGAGATTTTGATCATGCAGTTCCGACACCGCACGGGCGAGTTCAAACCCGGGCCTGACGTAGGGTAATATGGAAACGCGATCACCCAGTGCCTCACGCACCAGCTTTTCACCGTCGGGATGATTCGTTAACGCCAGTACCGCGTCGGCGTGTGAATGATCTATATATTTGTAGGGTAAAAACGCATGAACCAGCGTTTCGACAGACGGCGTAGCTGCGGTGGTATCAAACAGGCACTTACGAAAATGATTCATCATCTCTTCATCGGTCAGTACCTCAAGCTTGCACAATCGGCGAAGATTTTTCAATTCCAATCCCGGCAACCCCGCGGGTTCCAATTTCGACAAGTCGTGTCCGCTGCCCTTGACAAAAAGGGCTTCGATATCGTCACCGAAATCGGAAACGACGGTTTGTTTGAATGAAACATTTCCCCCGCCGTGCAACACCAACGATGCGTTCTGCCCGATCAATCTCGCACTGTACAATCGTAGCGCAAACGCTTCACCGTGTTCGCGACCCCAGCGCGAGATCGCTTTGCTTGCTTCTTGATCCGACCAGCTGCTTTTCATACTTTGTCCGGAAAATAAATCAGATAGGGAGCCACCGTAATCTCTTCAAACACGCCACCGCTGGCGTACGGGTCCGCCTCTACAATGCGATACGCTTCGTCCAGCGAATCCGCTTCAAAAACAATGACCACTCCACACGATCGCTCACCGTCATCGCTTTTCATCGGACCCGCCAAACGGATCTTTCCCTTTTCGTGCAAAGCGGTAATGTGCTTCACATGTTGATCATGAAACTGTTCTCGAATTTTCGCACTGTCGGGCACGTCCTGACCGATCATCACAAACGTGGGCATGACGAATCTCCAAAATGAGTTTATGGACAGGCTAATTCAATAAACGAATAAAGAAAAACGGGTGGCATGGGTCCGCCAGAGGCGGACCCGTGAACAATTTCAACACAAACTACCCGATCGCTTTTTCAAACGCTTCCCAGGCCTGCGAATCACTCTTACCCTCGTGTACAATGCTTCGCACCGAGCGAATCATTTCCACAGGCCAGCGCGATTGAAAAATGTTGCGACCCATATCCACACCCACCGCGCCGCGTTGCACCGCGTCGTACGCCAGCGTGAGCGCGTCTTTCTCTTCGATTTTTTTACCGCCCGCGATCACGATTGGCACCGGACATCCCGCTACCACCTTCTCAAAATCTTCGCAATAATATGTCTTGACCACCTGCGCACCCAGCTCTGCTGCGATCCGACAGGCTAAACCCAGGTATCGCGAATCACGAGCCATCTGTTTACCGACAGCCGTCACCGCCAGCACAGGCATACCATATTTTTGACCACGATCACAAAGCTTCGACAAATTCGTCAGCGAACGTCTTTCGTTTTCTGAACCGACGAAAATCGAAATCGCCACAGCCGACGCGTTAAGTCGCAGCGCATCTTCCATCGAAACCGAAAGATCTTCGTCGGACAGATCATCTTTCAACACACTCGTACCACCTGAGACACGGAGCACGATCGGAACATTTTTATTCGCATCGATATCGTTTCGCAGCACACCACGCGTCAGCATCAGCGCGTCCGCAAAATCCAGAAGCGGCTCGACCGTGCGACCCGGTTTTTCCAGACCCGTCGTCGGACCCTGAAAATAACCGTGATCGATGGCCAGCATCACACATCGTCCCTGATGAAAAGAAGCCGGAGTCGTACCGCCGGGTGTGTTTTTGCTTGCGGGTGTGGTCTTTATAATTCGGGATAAACGATTCTGCATTCCCCAATCCATGGTGGTACTCCTGTATCAAAAAAAGAGAAATCTTCGCAACAACGCCCAATGTACCAGACCAACAACCGGTTGCCAATTTTCTTTGGTGCGAGAAGGGATTCACGCACCAGCAATTCAGCAGGTAGTACGGACAGGCTACGTAAGTCCGTGATATTCACGAAGAAAAGCGACGACACACTTTGACAGAAACGCCCATCTTATCAGTCCAACAATAATCATGGCATTCAGCGTGCCGCTCATACGATTTTATCACCCCTTGAACTTACTCCCGATTCTGCATAAAGTCTGGAGCATGGTAGCTGATACGCGGCGGTCAATCAGCCCCTTGATTACATCTGAATGTAGCGCCGTCCTTTATGAGCGGCGCAAATTCGCCGGGGATAAACCCCGGCGCTACAGGCAGTGTGCCCCATTTTTACGAAGTAAGGTTGTAAATCCCGACTTGTCGGGGGTGGGGGATATTTTAAAATTGGGTGGCATGGGTCCGCCAAAGGTGGACCCGTGAAAATGTAATCACTTCATTTGGTTATAGCGATAGCGGGTGCCACTGGCGGCTTGTCCGCCAGTGTTATCAAAGCATCGAGATATACTCGTAAAGTAAAAGAAGCACAGGGAAAAAGCAGGGAACGATGCGATCAAACTTTATAAATACGTCTGAAGCAAACGCACCAGATAACAAGACGGGTGCCCCATTCTTGCGAAGCAAGGGTGGGGGACGGACATCCAACGATAATGCGCCAAACATCAAGACGCTGATCCATGTGCATACAAACTATTCGTATGACAGCAACATCTCCGTGGAAGCATTAGCTGACTACGCACAGCGCGAAGGCATAGGCTGCGTGGCTGTTACCGATCACGATTCCATTGAAGGTGCTCTGGAATTACAGAAAATCGCCAGCTTCAAAGTCATCATCGGCGAAGAAGTCACCACACGTGATGGACACCTGATCGGACTTTTTTTGACTCGTAAAATTGAACCGGGCATGTCAGCCCTTGAAACTGCCCAGGCGATCCGTGATCAGGGCGGAATCGTTTTAGTGCCCCACCCATTCGTGCTATCATTCGGCTGTGGCCTCAAAAAGAAAACGTATGAAATCGCCGATCTTGTCGACGCCGTCGAGGTGTTCAACTCGCAGAATCTTTCTTCATTAGCTGATTTACGAGCGGTTCGATTTGCACAGCAGCGCGATCTGCCGACCTTTGTCGGCTCGGACAGTCACTGCGAAAGCAGCATTGCCCCAGCGTTACAGATGATGCCCGACTTCGACTCACCCGCGACGTTTCTGCAATCGCTTCGCAGCGCAGAGTTTACCACCAGCCACCACCCGCTTGGATATTTCATAACCGCCGCCAGCCGCATAGTGCGCCACTACGCCAACCGCGCATTAAGCGCCCTCACCCGCAAAAAAACAGCGTATCTGCAACCCTAGACAAACTCGGGGTGGCATGCCGCACGCTTCAAAATTGGCGTAAGACATTTCCATATCCTCACCACTCACAAACAAATAAAATACGGTATAATATCCTCAAGGGCTGAATAAAATTCAACATAAATAGAGGGAAGCTATGACTTATCTAAGAATATCTATCTTCGTGATCTCAATAATTACGATATGTGGAACTCTTAACGCACAACAAGCTCAATCCTCTCGCACCACTATCGCAAGATCAGCTGAGCGTGACAAAGCCGCTACCTATCACGCCAGGCCCAAAACCATCTCACGCGACGCGATCACCCAGGACTGGCCGAACTTCATGGGTCTAAAACGAAACAACACCTCAAAAGAAACCAATCTGCTCAAAAACTTTGTCGCAGTGAAACCAAAACTCGTATGGGAGAGAAAAACAGGCAGCGGATACTCTGGCCCGGTCATCAATCAAGAAAAACTTATCCTTTTCCACCGCGTCGGCGACGAAGAAATCGTTGAATGTCTAAACGCCTACACGGGCAGCCAGCTCTGGCAATACAAATACCCTTCAAACTATCGCGACCGCTACCAATTCAGCAACGGCCCGCGTGCAACACCAGTCATTGATCAAAATAGGGTGTACACCTTCGGAGCCGAGGGAAAAGTCCATTGTTTAAGTTTAGAAAACGGGTCATTAAACTGGGAACACGACACCACCAAGCAGTACAACGTCAAACAGGATTTTTTCGGCGTGGGTTGCTCGCCGTTGATCTACAAAAATATACTCATCGTCACGGTCGGCGCACCCCAGGGCCCGTGCGTCGTCGCCTACGATAAAGTGAACGGCCACGTCGTCTGGCAAGCCGGTGATCAATGGCGAGCGGGCTACGCATCCCCCATCGTCGCGATGATCAACCACAAACCGCGCATTTTGGCCTTTACCGGTGGTGACGATGACCCTCCCACCGGTGGGCTGATGTCCATAGACCCGACCAACGGAACGATCGAATCGCGTTTTGATTTTCGCAGCAAAAATTATGTTTCGACTAACGCAGCTTCCCCCGTCGCGGTTGACAATAAGGTCTTTCTTACCACATCGTATAAGACCGGTTGCGTGCTTGTTGATTTGTCAAAGGATCATGAGCCGACAGTCGTGTGGAAAAATAACGAACTGGGTTCGCACTTTCCGACCCCGGTATATAAAGACGGTTATCTTTATGGCTTCGATGGCGGGGGTAAGCACGGCACCGATCTGGTCTGTCTGGACTGGAAGACAGGTAATTTGATGTGGCGACATCATACGAGTTGGGATGATGAACCCGAGCTAAACGATCAACGTGATGTTCAGCGCAAGGACATCGATCTCAACAAACGCATAGTGAAAGGTGGCCTGTTTCGCGGATCGCTGTTAGCGGTGGACGGAAATTTTCTTGCACTTGGCGAAGAGGGACACCTCGCCTGGCTGGACCTTTCACCAGAGGGTTATAAGGAGATTTCGCACACCCGACTGTTCGCAGCCTCTGAAACCTGGACCCCGCCGGTTGTGGTTGATGGCCTGCTGTACATCATGCAAAACGCCAAGGATAATACCACCAATACTCCACCCCGCATCCTCTGCTACGACCTCAGAGGGGAATAGGTAATCTCAGACACGACTTACGATAGGGTGCCTGGAAGAAATGAATCCTGAGTAGCTCAAGCCCTGTTTTCAGCTTTATGGAAACCTGTTTCAGGCGATTCTGAGCGCTTAATAGCCATTCCGGGCTGATTTCAGCTAACCTGACAGAATAATACAGCCGGGGAAGATTTCTTGATTGACATGGGCATCTCGACTCGTTATCTTATAAGTTGATCGATCAACTAACAAAGTTAGTTGTAAAGGATTCGTGAAAAAGGCGTATTGCGTATGGCGGTGAATCCGTGCTCCGAACCGCGCCCGTCAGGAAGCGGCCACAAAGAGCGAAGATACGCCTAACAGATAAGTGTACAAATTTGAAAACGTTTTTGTATGAGCAAGAAAACAACAAATATCGATAAACTTTCCAAAGCGATATCGGAAAAAATCGCTAATCGGACATCAAAGAGTCGCAAGAAGTCGTCCGCTACGAATGAGCCGAGTGCGAAACACGCTCACCCCACCGATCGGACGGACAGCCTGGCTGCGTCCAACTCCACGCGCGACAGACTTGTCGAAACCGCAAGGCAACTTTTTTTAACTCACGGCTATGAAGCCACCGGCATTGCCGAAATTTTGCGCGAAACCAACATCAACAGCGGCAGCCTCTATTACTTCTTCAAGAAAAAAGAAGACCTGCTGTTAGCAGTGCTCGATCGATACATCGAACTACTCCACCCGGCGGTCATCGACCCGGTGTTTGAAAACGTACAAGATCCCATCGATCGCATCTTCGGTGTATTACAGGGTTATCGGGAAATGCTGAGCATGACCGGCTGTAAGCAGGGCTGCCCCATAGGTAATCTTGCTCTGGAAATGTCTGAACGATCGGAAGAGGTACGAAAAAAAATCGCAACCAATTTTGATAACTGGCGCAAGGCGATCCGGCAATGTTTGATCGACGCGAAGGATCGTTTCCCCGTGGACACCGACCCCGATCAACTGTCTACGTTTATTTTAACCGTGATGGAGGGCGGGGTGATGCAGGCCCGCGCACACAAAGACGCGAAACCGTTTGATGACTCGGTAGCAGCTTTGCGCGATTACATTACGCGATTAACAAAAGAGAAAAACCCCAAAAAATAAGTCAATAACAGGAGAGAGATTATGTTCCATAAAAGTTTGATGATTATAGTTATTACACTCGTTACGTCGTACGTCGGGTATGCTTATGGGGGCGAACCGAATCACCGCGACGCAACCGAGGAACGGATCCTTCAAAAAGAAACGATCGTAGACGCTTCCGCCAAAGACATTTATAACGCATGGACCACTTCCGTGGGAATCGCCTCGTTTTTCGCCAAGCAATCCAGGGTCGAATTGCGAATTGGCGGGCCCTACGAGCTTTATATGAAGCTGGACAGCCCGCTCGGTAAACGTGGCTCGGAGGGCTGCAAAATTTTAAGCTTTCAAACAAACAAAATGCTTTCGTTTGAGTGGAACGCTCCGCCCACCATTCCCACTTTGCGTGACGCCAACGAACTCACTTCGGTGGTTTTACAGTTCGACGAGCTGGCTACCCATCGCACCCGGGTCACTTTGACACAACTAGGCTGGGGCAAAGGCGAAGACTGGGATGCGTGTTACCAATATTTTGACCGTGCATGGTCCTACGTGTTGAACAATCTTTCGACGCGTTTTGATCACTCTGCATCTCCCAAGAACAGTGACAACGATTTCACGATTCGTGAATCCTGGATCGACGGGCACGTCAAAGTCATCGTACAAAACGGGCCGCAAAAATCGCAGACGTTTGAAATCGATTTCCCGGTTCCCGTTACAACCCTGTGGAATTCATTAGCCACCACGAAGGGGCTCCGCAAACTACACGGTGAGCATGCGTTTATCGATCTCAACGTCGGCGGCGTGGTCAGCGAATGGCCCGGCGTAAAGCAGGAAATATTTTCGTACATTCCCTATCAGATGTTGTCCGGTGAGGGCAGCGCCCCGGAAAAATTTCCCAACGTACGAAAAGGTGGCACATGGTGGGTTTATGATTTTGAATCGCGAGATGAAAACAAGTCCCGACTGACCATGACCCTGATGGGCTTCAAAGACGGCGAAAAGGAATGGGACGAAGCCTTCGACTATTTTCTCAAAGCCAATCCGCAATACTACAATCACATCGCGAAAAAAATAGCGGGTAACAACCTTCAACCCGCAAAAGATCGCTATATGAAGCAGGAAATATTAATAAAGGCCTCTGTAGAACAAATTTGGCATGCCTTTACTACGAAAGAAGGAATCGAATCGTGGATGGTCGCTCAGGCCGACATTGATCTGCGGGTGGGTGGTAAAATGCGAACCCATTACGATCCGAAGGGAGTGCTCGGTGATGAAAAAACGATTGAAAACACAATCATCAGTTACGAGCCCGACAAAATGTTATCGCTCAAAGCGACAAAAGCGCCAGCCGGTTTTCCCTTTCCGAATGCGTTAGACGGAAAATGGTCGGTGATCTCAATGGATGAAGTGGAGCCGGGCTTGACGCGGGTGTCGTGCACGGGCCTGGGTTATGGTTACGACGAAGAGTCGGAAAAACTGCTCACCTTTTTTCGCAGGGGCAACGCATGGACGTTAAAGCAGCTACAGAAGAAATTTCATTAGTTTGAAAAAATCAAAAACGTTTGTTGGAACTGCGTGTACTTTCGGGATAGCCCGGTACGAGTTGCACGTCGTCGTCGCGAATGGGTGATTCGGTGCCGTTGTATTGGCGAATGTTGCTGATCATCCAGAGGTTGTCTTTTTGCACACCGTAATAAGGCGTGGTGAGCCACTGGGTGGAGCCGTCCAGAATCAACACCGTCTGACCCCGGCCTTGATGGGCGGGCGAGTTGGCGGTTTCGGGATCCACCTTGGCATTAAAACGAGCACCCACAAAAAGTGGATTCAAATCTGACATATAGGCGACGGGTTTAGTCGGTCGCAGATTGGGTTTCAAACCGGAAAGGTTGATCGTATCGTAACTGACGTTCCGCGCAGAGGTGAAATCATCGTAACCGCCAACCTTTTTCGTATCCATCGGCCCGGCACTGAGATCACACGGGCAGATAAAATCCTTCGTGTCCGCATAGTTATGTTTAACTAATAAATAAGTGTGCCGAGAATTGGAGGCAAAAGGAATTTCCTGGTTGGGTCGAGGAAGCCATGACGCACCCAAAATTCTACCCGCATAGGGAAGTGAGCCTGCAAACGCCTGTTGATAGGTCGAAGTGCCTCGGTAAATCGATCCGAGATTGTCCGCACAAGCGGTCTGACGCGATCGACTTCGCATCGTGGACAGTCCCGGAATAAACACGCCAACCAACAGCAGAATACACGCAGCGGCGGCGATAAAATCGCGCATGGGAACGAACCGGGCGCGCGATTGAATTTCAGGAGAAGCCGACGCAAACGTAGAAGCCGCAGCCTCAAAAGGTATCGTCGTAGCCAACTTGTCCTGTTTGATTTTCTGTAGAACTTTATCCGCCAGGTCGGTCGGAGTGGGTGATACCGTCCACTGATCCAGCGGAGCAAGAATTTTGCAAAGCTTCAAATTCAATTCGCGCAGTTCAGATGCGTTATGCAATTGGTCTTCCAGCTCTGCGCGATCCTCGACATCGAGTCGATCGAGATTCCAGTCGAGAAGTAGTTCTTCAGTACTTTTTTTCTTTGAAGCCATATTCGTTGTTCGTTACACCTTCGCTCTTTTTACGAGTCCTGTTTGGACGCGTCCGTAACCGCCCGATAGCGTTCCGCAAACCACACCACCGCGGTGTGCAATCGGCTTTTCACCGTTCCCAGCGGAATACCCACGATCTCGCTGATCTGCTTGTAAGGAAACTTGTGAAAATACGCGAGAACCAACACCTCACGCAACGGGTCGGGCATCTCTTTCACCACATCTTTAACAATCCGCTGTTTTTCCTCCTGCAGCAGGCCTGTATCTGGCGAATCCACGTCTCCCGATAACAGATCGAGAAACCGTTTCGACGATCCGCCGTCGCTTTGAATCTGAGCCTCGAACGAAACCTCTCGCTTGCGATTGCGTTTTCGCAGGTAATCACGGGCTTTATTCGCGGCGATGGTAAAAAGCCAAGGCTTAAACCGTCGTTTCGGATCAAACTGAGTGGCCGACGTATGGACCTGTAACAGCGTTTCCTGGACCACATCCTCAGCGGAGACCGAATCACCTGTAAATCGCAGGGTAAATAAGTGAAGCTCCTGAACATGCCGCCGCACCAGAAGCTCAAAACTCGCGGGATCTCCGTCGAGGTGGTCCTGTAATAGCTTTTCATCCGTTGGCGCGTTCACACCACTATTGTATGCTTACGACGCCGATGCGAAACTGGTTCAGAAATGGGTAAAAATAAAGATTCTCTTCACTTTAATTCACACGATTGGCACTGACGGGGCTGATAGGCTATAAATTCCGGACCCTTATACGGATCAGAGGGATGACCTAAAACTGTCAATCAGGCGAGGACGCATCAAAATTCGATACGGAAATTTTTATGGTGAGCATTTGCATATCAGCAAAATCCGTTTTTGGGCGACTGGGTGATGTGACCGGACGATCCGGCGTGATCATCCTGCTGATCATCACTGCGGCGGTGGCCGCTGTGGGTAGCACGATTCATGCGGATCATTCCAGCAAACGACCCGCCATCTACATCAACTCTCCCCGATTGGTCGTACTTAAATCAAAGCGGCTTTTGTACCTGTTCGACGGCGACCAACTGGTGCGCACCTACCAGGTTGATCTGGGCGTATCACCGGCAGGTCAAAAACACCATCAGGGAGACGGGCGTACACCCGAAGGCCTGTTCCACATTGTTACGATCAACCCGGATAGCCCATACAAAAGATTCCTCGGAATAAATTACCCCAACCAACAGGGGACACAGGACGCGTTGAATCAGGGGTTAATTTCGGCGGGAGAAGCCGCTACCATTTTTTCGGCACTACAAGATGGACGATGTCCGAACTGGGCGACCGTGCTGGGCGGAGGAATCGGTCTGCACGGTGGCCGAAAAGGTGTGGATTGGACC
>CBDTZI010000031.1:0-14322 GCA_965364865.1 uncultured bacterium
CGATCTATTGTTCAACAAATATTTCGAGGTGGATGATGAACACGAATCCATTACGCGGATCGCCGCCGCCAACACAAACACACTCGAACCCAACAAACCCGAAGCTGTAAAATGCAACAGTAAAAACTTCCCACTACTGGTAACCACGAGTCAGCCCAAGCCGCAAACGCGGACGAGCTGGTCGGAGCCCGAAGATTTTTTATCCACCACATCTGCGAGCCATGAATTACACCAGGCATCAACCACATTGAATCATGAACCCACAACACTCCTGTGGGCGGAGTTAACCGTGTGGGTCACAGCCATGTATACGGTGTGGGAATCGATGATTGCGATTCCGCCGATCCCGACAAGTCTGTGGTTTGGTGTTGCGATGATCCTGATTGCGATTGTCGTGATCCGCAGTGTTCATTTTCATAAGCGATTAGCCTCCGCCAAAGAGGCACCTCGTACGGTGAGACGACTCATCACGGAGGTCGCCGACGAAATCGGTTTACGCAGCGTACCACAAACGCTCATGGTTGACGGTCGCATCTCACCCATGATCTGGTGCAGCCTCAAACCCAAACTGATTTTACCGGTTCGATTGTGGTCGCAGCTGGATGACCAGGGACGTCGGGCTGTGGTTTTTCACGAACTCGCGCACCTGCGCCGTGGCGATCACTGGGTAAACTGGATTGACACCGCCATCGGAAATCTTTTCTGGTGGCATCCACTTGTCTGGTGGGTGCGTTATCGACTGCATTCGGAAGCGGAAGATTGTTGTGACGCATGGGTGACAACATTGATGCCGCAAAAAAGACGTGCGTATGCAGAAACCTTATTAAAAACAAAACAATACCTCGGCGCAGGCCATGCGGGCGTCGCGGTTATGGGAATTGGAATAACCTCTGGGCGAGCCAGACGATTTGCAAGGAGACTTACTATGGTAATGACACAAAGTGTAAAACCGCGACTCTCGATTTCGGGATTCGCGTTGGTAATGGCGTTGGCGATGACCGGTTGGTTGGCTTCGCCCGCCCAATCGAACGAACCGAAGGCCAAAGCGGCAGTCAAAGTGGCGCCGACTAAAGCGGTGATAGCGGTTGAAGCTCAACCGGCGGCTTCCTACAAAGCCGCACAATCTGCCTACAATGCCGCGCAGACAAAGTATGAACCTGCAACAAAAGCTTATGAAAACGCATCGAAGCTCTACGGCGAGGCGGTTGCAGTGGGTACAAATATGTCGTTCGTTCAACCCGCACGGGTTGCCCCGGCGATCGCTGTGATGGGCTTGGAAAAAGGGAACAAAAACAAGAAATCCGGCAAGCGAATCAAAGAGCTGGAACAAAAACTTGAACAACTCAGCCAACAACTCGAAGAGTTGAGTGAGTCCATGGACAAAGGTCCTGGCGAAATACACGGCGAAGCCCGTAGGCACAGACACGGACCTCACGATGGCCGGTCACACGCCGACAGAGCTCCCCGCGCTCCGAGAGCGCCTCGTGAACCACGCGCTCCTAGAGCCCCACGTGCACCAAGAGCTCCGCGTGCACCGAAAGCACCGAAGGCTCCTTGTGCAAAGACGGCACCACACCCAACGCATCCAGGACATGGACCGCACAGTCACGAATTGTTTAAGGGCGATCATCCATTCCCCGGACCACGAGCTTTGTTCTTTGGAGATGATGACAGCGAAGCTACATGGAAAACATACCGTCTTGCCGAAGGAAAACTGGAAGCGTTTACCGTACTGATGGTTCGACCGGATGTACCCATCAAAGTTCGCCCGAAACCCAAGGCGATCGATATTCTCGGTACGTCCCGTCAACACGCGTTGTGGCATGGCTTCTTCCAAATGATCGACCCATCAGATAAACGCGCCGAAAGCAGCAAAGAATTATTCCGTACCTTTATTGTGCAAAACGAATTCAGATCGCGCGGCGGTGATGGTTGTTGCGGAATTGCGTTGGAAGGCTGTAAAAATTGTTGCAAGGGTAAAGGAAAAGGAAAATGCAACAAAGGATGCCAATCCAAGGGTAAAGGCTGTTGCGGTGGTGGATGTGGTTCAGGATGGGGTGTTGGTGCAGGTTTGGATTGCGATACTCCGGGCTGCGACAAGTGCAAATCCGCTTCCAAAATAAAGGTGAAAGCCAGAAAAATCAGGAATAAAGTTCGCAAAGAGCTGACTGAAATTCGCGCAAAAACACGCGGCAACATTGAGCGTGTTCGTGATCGAGCGCGCGAAGAAGTCGAGCATGTTCGTGAACGAATTCGTTTTCACGCACGCAACGCACGCGCTCAAGCACATTCCCATCGTGAAATGACTGAAGCCTTGATGCACCAGGAAGAAGCCCTGCGAGAACAAGCCGAGGAGATGCGTGAACAGGCTGAGCGTGTGCGCGAACAAGCCAATGAGATTCGTGAACGTGCATCTGATATCAACGACGACGAATCAGAGAATGAGGGATTTGAACAACACGTTCGTGAAATGGAAGCCCATTCAGAGGAATTGGAAGAACAATCCAGAATGCTGGAAGAACAAACTCGCGAGCTTGAAGAAAACGCACGCGAGATGGAAGAACAAATCGAAAATATGGAACGGCACGCCGACGATCTGGATCAAAGAGCAGAGGCGATTCGCGATGCCTCAGATGCGCTCAACGATTCGCAATCCAGCCCGGAACTGGCTAACTCGATCATCGCCTTAGCTCATTACGTTGACGAGGTGGCCAACCCGGTTTTATCGAAAACATCTGAAGTGTTGCAAAGCTTGATCGAAAATGTGTCTGAAGTTTCACAGGTTGACGAAAAGGTAGAAACGCCCTCGAAGAACGATCAGAATTCTGACGACTGATCCGAGTGATTCATACTCGTGAAAATCCGATCGTGGCCTGAATAAATATTTCATGCCTCCGAATAAGCCAAACCCGCCTCGCAGTATTGATAACCACACTGCGAGGCGGGCACGAGGCTCTTCAACCCATGGTTCGAGTGAAAATCCTCTGTACAATTCGGCGTTAGTCCGTAAAGTGTTTTTATTCTCACTGGCGTGTTCAAGGAGGTATCGGATGAAGATTTCCAAACCGTTCAACCATGCATTTACAATGCTCGTCGCATTGATGATGGGCATGAGTATCACCGTCTCAACGTTACAAGCATCTCCGGGCACGAAGGATGCGGAAGACCCCACCCTTCGCGACTACCTTAGCGGTAATGGCTTGTTGAACCGCGGACTGTACGAGTTGGCCACTGCGGAATATCGAAAATTCCTCACGAAACATGCCGATCACGATCGCGCATCTCTTGCGCGTTATGGGCTGGCTGTAAGTTTGTACCGTATGAGGCAGTTTGACGATGCGATTGGCGAACTCAAGCAACTTCGTGACATTCGCGGGTTCAAATTTTCGGTCGAGGTCGCCACGATTCTGGGACAGTGTCAGCTTACAACCAAGGATTACGCCGGAGCCTGCCAGGCTTTTGAATACGTTGCCCGCACCCACCCCAAGCATGAACTGGCCGATGAAGCCGCCGCTGGCGCGGTCGAAGCGTTTCATCTCAACAACCGTCATGACGAAGTGGGGATGTGGTCACAGGTGTTTATGTCGCGCTGGCCCAAGAATCCATTGCGAGAGCGCGTTCTGTTTTTCTGGGGTTTGTCCGAGATGGCCAAGGAAGAGTTTGGCCACGCCGGCGAACGATTCTCCGTTTTGCTGGAAGATTTTTCTGACGGCCCGTTTACCGATCAGGCGGCTCTTCTTCTCGCGAGATGCCACGAACGCAACAACAACCAGGAAAACGCGATCGAACATTATCGCAAAGTGTTACAACGCGAAAACGATCGACAAACCCCCGATGCCTTGCTCGCATTGGGATTGCTGCTGCAAAAGAAAGGCTCGTTCGACAAGGCGGGCGAGTATCTTGACCGACTCATCGAAGAATTTCCCGATCATGAACTGATCGCATCCGCACAGTTGTTGCGGGGACGAGTCTGGTTTGAACAGGAAGAATTTGATCGATCACTGGCATCTTTTATACAGACGTCAAAAATCTCTATGAAAAACAATGATCGCAACATCGCGTCGGACGCAGCGTATTGGATGGCCAAGTGTAAATTGCGACAGGGCAATTATTCCGCTGCTTCCAAGCGACTGCGCAATGCCATTCAACAATTTCCGGCGGCTCGACTGCTACCGGAAATGTATTACGATCTGGGTATCTCCCAAGTACGAGACGGCCAACTTAAACGGGCCATTATAGCGTTAATCACTTTCAGGCAGCGGTTTGAGCAACACGAACTCGCTCCCGATGCCCTTCATCTTCTGGCGACCACCGAACATCAGCAATCCAATTTTGATCGCAGCCAGGAATACGCCCAATCGTTTATTGAACAATACGCATCACACACACTCGCACCGGCGATTACGTTTTTGGTTGCGGAAAATGATTTTCTGTCTGGTGATTACGAAAACGCTGTTGAAGGGTTTCGGCAATTTTTAGCAAAATATAAAGATGATGATCAAGCCGCCAAAGCGCGGTATCGCATGGGCACCTCTTTATATCGACTGGGTGAATTCGACAAAGCGGATTCGGTATTAACGAAAATCGCCAACGATGAGAATGCCGCCCAAACGTTTCAGACCTCCCTGTTAGCGCTGGGTGACATACATTTTCAACGCAGCGAGTGGAAAAAGGCGCAGGGATATCTGACGCGATATTTGCAAGACGGAGATAACGTCGCCTCTGCAGATGATGCAATGTTGAAACTCGGACTGTCCTATCAACGTCAGGACCAGCCCGAAAAAGCACTGGAAATATACGACCGCTTAATTCAGAACCATCCCAACTCCACCCATCGTTTGCAAGCGATATTCGAACAGGGTCAGGCACTGGTCATTCTTGAACGATTCGACGAAGCGGGCGAATCCTTTGAAAAGGTCGTATCGCAGGGTAGTGAATCGCGATTTGTATCGCACGCCTTGAACCACCTCGCGTCCATCGGAATGCGACGTAAAGATTATCAATCGACCGCGGATCTGTTCGCACGGGTGGAACAAACATCGGGCGAATCAAACATGAAAGCCGAAGCCATGTTTAATCAGGGCCAGGCTTTGATGGGTGCGCAACAATTCGCTCAAGCGGAAAACACTTTTGAAAAACTGCTGAAAAAATATCCCTCACACGATCGCACGATTGAAGCCAAGGCACGGTTGGCCATCGCCATCGCCCGTCAAGATCGATACGCCGACGCACTCAAGGTCATGGAAGATCTCGCCCGGTCATCCAAAGGCAAGCTCGACATCAAGCTGCGTAAGACATTGCAATATGAGATGGCCTGGTGTTTGCGTGAGTTGGGTCACCCCGAAGCAGCGGCCAAAGCGTATAGCGCGTTGATTCAAGACGAAGAGTCGGGCGAAATTAATGTACACGCACTGTTGGAACTGGCTGGCATCGAGTTTGACGCACAACACTTTGACAAATCGGCGGAGCTGCTTCGCCGTTTACATTCATTGGCCTCCTCAGAATCTTCTGCGGTTCCCGCAGACATACTGGAACCCGCTTTGTATCGTCTGGCGGTGAGTGAATTTGAACTCGAACGTTTCGAGCAGTCGGCAGAATTGTTTGATGAATTGATTGAAGCATTCCCCGACAGCACACTCATCGCTTCTGCGAGTTTTTATAGCGGAGAATCGCTTTTCAAATTGGAACGATTTGAACAGGCAGCCAAACATCTGAGCCGCGTCGTGAAAAAACATTCTCACGACGAAGCCTGTGGACCGAGCATGTTGCGACTCGGCGAATGTTACGCTCGCCTGCAACATTGGCAGGCCAGTGAGAAAGTTTTCGCCCGATTCTTGAAACGATTCAAGGACAGCGAACACAGGTTCCAGGCTCAATTTGGTGTGGGTTGGGCACATGAACATCAACAACAGTTTGATGAGGCGATCCATGCCTACGAAAAAGTCATTGTTGAACATCAAGGACCGACTGCCGCCCGTGCACAGTTTCAGATCGGCGAGTGTTTATTCGCTGCGGAAAAATACGACGAAGCGGTTCGTGAACTGCTCAAGGTGGATATTCTTTACGCGTATCCAGCGTGGAGCGCCGCTTCCTTATACGAAGCAGGTCGCTGTTTTGAAAAACTGGGAAAACTGGTTGAAGCGAGAAACCACTTCAAACTGGTGACTCACGATTTTTCAAAAACAAAATGGGCCACACTTGCGCAGGAGCGTCTCGAAGCGCTGCCTGCTTCGACGTTGCCGGGCCAATAGAAAAAATGTATCGAACCATGACGTTCGCGATCATTAAGAATTTGCGAATGGAAGGATCAAGGACGTATCCATAAGGAGTGGAGATGATGTATACAGAGAACATCGTTCAGGTGCTATCGACCCTATCACAGATGGCGGTCGGACAAGTCGTCGACGCCGTTGCGGCCAATACCAACGCCGCCAAAGTTCAATCCATCTGGGATTTTATTCTCAAGGGTGGACCCATGATGTACCCGCTGGCGTTGGGTTCGTTCGTAGCGATCACGGTCATCGTGGAACGTATCATCAGCCTGCGTCAACGAAAAATCATTCCTCAAGAATTTCTGCCCGGTCTGAATCAGCAACTGGAAAACAACCCGAATGATTACTCCGAGGCGCTTGGTTATTGTCAGAAAGACGCCAGCCCCATCGCCAACATATTCACCGCAGCCATCAAGCGTCTCAATGGTCCGATCGAAACGGTTGAAAAACATATCCAGGAGGCGGGTCAACGCGAGATCTTAAAACTTCGCAAGAATTTACGTTCGCTTTCGGTGATCGCGGCCATCGCACCGCTGATGGGATTGTTGGGAACGATCTTCGGGATGATTCTTGCGTTTCAAACGGTAGCCTCTTCCAGCGGCGCACTGGGTAAAGCGGAGGTTTTGGCCAAGGGGATTTACCAGGCCATGATCACGACCGCCGCTGGGTTGATGTTGGCGATTCCGGTTCTCATCGCTTACCACATGTTCTGTGCGAAGATCGACCGGCTCGTTGCCGTGATGGACGAAATTACTTTGAATTTTGTTGAACAGCACGCCGAAACCAACCTGATCGAGGAATCAACAAAACCCAAACTGCAAAAAATTGATGCCGAATCCGTGTTGAAAAAGAGCGAGAAAAAAGTCAAGACCGCCAGCGCATAACGCGAAGTTGAAATTGAGGCCTTCTCTAACGGGAAAAGAACCATGCTGATTCAAGCAGAAGAAGCAAATAACAGTATCTCTATCGAACTCACCCCTATGATCGACATGGTCTTTCTGTTGTTGATCTTCTTTCTGGTGGCAACAACCTTTCGTCAGGAAGAGCGTGAAATGCAGATCGCCTTACCGTTTGCCGCGTCCGCCGCTCCGATCAGTACCATCCTTCAGGACATGATTATCAACATCGACAACGAAGGTAAAATCGTCCTCGGTGGTCGCACGCTCAACGCAGACGAACTTCGCACCGTCGTCACCAGCGCCGTCGAGAAAAACCCGGAACAAAAAATCACAGTCCGCGGCGATCGCGGAACAGCGTACGCCAATATCGTGACGGTCCTGGATATCTGTAAAGAGGCGGGCATTCAGGAGCCGTTTCTGGATACAGCTATACAGGATTAGCCATTCGTTGGGCGATAATGCTTAAGAGACTCGTTGCATCGCGGCGAGAGAAAAAATCGAGGGATCGATGAAACGGTTTATCTATATAACCTTAGTTCTGGTGTTATTGACCGTATCAGGCACGGTGGCCTGGCATTTCCGCGCTACCCAAAACGAATACTATACCGACGCGGATACCATCAAAACGCCAGCGGACGACGCACGTCTGCGCGATATTCTCTGGCAACCGCCCACCAAACTGCCCGACAACATCAACGCACTGGGTCAAATTTCCGACCCAGCCATCAGCCACGACGGCATGACCCTCTATTTTGTTCGCGGTCGAGCGGGTAACAATGCTGATATCTATTTTTCACAGCGCACACCAACCGGTTGGGGCAATCCTGCGCTGCTGATGGGAATAAACTCCACCTACGATGAACTCGGACCAGAAATTTCCGCAGACGGATCCGCCCTCTATTTTTATAGCGATCGCAAGGGCGGCCTCGGCGGATATGATCTTTGGGTAACTCATCGTAATCCCGACAGTAACGGCTGGGGCGATGCAGAAAATCTCGGAGAGAAATTGAACTCCGATTTCAACGACTATGGCCCCGCCCTGTCGCCCGATGGACAAACGCTTTATTTTTCTTCGAACCGGATTGATCCCGATGCCTATGTAAAGCCAGTCCCCAAGAACAAAGATCAACCGATAAATCAAGATGAGGCTGATGAACGATCCTACAATCTATACTCAGCCACATTCACGAAAAGTGAATTCGCACAGGCCACACCACTCGTATCGTTAAACACTAAACACAACGAAGGGTCGCCCGCAGTCAGCCCGTTTGACGATTTTGTATATTTCACTTCGGATCGACCCGGCGGACCGGGTGGCTACGATCTGTATCGTACCCGGCAGGTCGAAGGTGAATTTCAACCCGCGATCCTTCTGGGTGACGAAATCAACACCTCATCCCATGAACTCGATCCCGTACTGAGTTTGGGTGGATATGGACTCTATTTCGCATCTAACCACCCTGAAAAAGTCGAAGGCGCTTCGGCGGTTGGGGCCTACAACCTATTTTATACGACGTCGCGCGAAGTGTATCATGACATCGAACGCATTCCACCCCCGTCGCTAAATTTTGGCGCATGGTGGTCGCGCATCGGACCGAATCTGTTATGGGCGATGTTTGCACTGTCCCTGTTGCTGTTGCTCTGGGCCATGATGAAGAGCCTGAGCGAAAAACGGATGGGCCTGCTCGCGAAATGTATGAGTGTTTCAGTCGCGCTACACCTGCTACTATTGTTTTTGTTCAACGTATGGCAAGTGACTTCGTCGCTGGCTGGCGATTCTAAACATCGAGGAAAAATTCAGATCGCACTGGCTTCACCGTCCAGCGGTGGCGAAATCGCATCGCAAATCAGAGGCCAAGCCGGTCAAATCGAACCGCCCGCATGGCAGGAATCTCCCACCGAAAGACCAGACAACATTCCCGAGGCCCAGCCCGAAAGCGCACAGACAGCCACGAACGTACAACGATTCGCTATGGCCCAGCAGGAATCTCCCGAAACATCACAGGTTCCAAATGACGTGACGCATGAACGACAGCAGGATGTGCCGCGACGCGATCCACAGCAGGAAACTTCAAACGTACCGACGAAAGTTGAGGTCGCGATTCAGGCAAATCCCAATCGCATCGAAATGGCGGAGGCGAGCCCCACACAGCCCAGCGATTCCACGCAACCCGTTGAAATGGCCAGACCCAACGTTCAGGTTAACCCGGCACACGTTCAAGTTGCACAGGTCAATCCCTCACCGAACCAGCATCGACAGCCTACCCTCAACGAAAAAGTGAGTCTGATGCCGCAACTGATAACGCACGATGTGCAAGCCGCCAACCTTGAACAAACGCACATCGCGGATCGACCCGTTACGACAGAGCCTTATCCGATGTCTGAAATTGCGCCCACCGTCGCGACGGTGGCCCGTGCCGCCCAAGTCAGCGAAGCCAAAATTCAAGTCGCCGCATCCATGACACCGCCACCGCGTGCGGAAGTGAAGCCAAACGTAGTCGCCGAATTGTCCACCATCAACGCGCGTGTAAAACGAATGCAACCCGATTCGGTGCCTCAACCGAGCGATACCTCCACCGTGGATACGCAATCGTTTGCCCAGTCATCAGAAGCCACGCCAGCGATCGACTCCGCTCAGCCCGCATCGAAAAACTCTGTCGATCTCAAGGATCTGGTCGCGATGAAGGATGTCGCGTTGCCTTCGATGGAAGAATCTTCTGCGATCGCCGCCCAGGAAACGGTTGAAGTCAAACCCAAACGATCCAAAATCGCAGAACACTTACGAGGGGCGTTAGCCAAGGGGCCGATCGCGCAGGAACCATCGTATGCGATTCAGGAATTTTCTCCTGAAATGATGTCTTCTTCATCAAAGGAAAAATCATTAGCGGATGCAACCATGGAACAAGTCGCGGATACCACGCCCGGCTCTACGATTGAATCCACGATCGCATGGGCGAGCACCGAAACTTCCTTACCGCTGATGACCGACCTGTCGCTACCCACAATGGAGGAGGAATCCAACTCCGTCACCGAAGAAAGAAAATCAATCTCGGTTAAAGTGGTCGAGCTTACACAACCCCGTGCCCTGTCGGGTCGAGATATGATTTCCGATCCGATCCCCGCGAAAACCGCATACTTTGAAGTGGCCTCCACCATCCTTCCGGATAAATCAACACCGAGTCTCGTAGTGGAATCCCTGGCGGATCATCGAAAAATCGATCATCCAAAATTCATGCCGGTCTCTTACTCAGAAACGATCGACGACCGATTTATCGCTTCCATGACCATCGATCTTCCGGTCCCTGTTGAAGAGAGCGCACCCGCAAGCCTCTACCTCCATCGCACCTCCCCCAACAAACTGGAAATCGTGGAGCGAATGGGCGGCAGCGAAAAAACAGAAGCCTCGGTCAACCTGGCTTTGAAGTGGCTCGCACGCCACCAACACAAAGATGGCCACTGGGATTCAAGATATTTTGACAAAAAATGTGGCGAATGCGGCGGCGAAACCGACATCGAAGCTGACGTCGCTTTGACGGGCCTGGCTACACTTTGCTTTTTAGGGGCGGGCCATACCCACACCCAGGACGGGCCTTATCAAGATACGATCAAAAATTCAATCCACTGGCTGAAGAGACAACAGAAGGACAACGGCGACTTCCGCGGTAAGGAAACGATGTACACCCAGGCTATCGCAACCATTGCGGTATCCGAAGCGTTTGGGATGAGCGGCGATCAAAGTCTGGTCGACGTCATTCAACGGGCAACACGATTTATTTATCACTCGCGTAATAAAGACGAAGGTGGTTGGCGATATGACCCGGGCCAGGTAGGCGATACGTCAGTGCTGGGATGGGTGATCCTGTCCTTCAAGAGCGCCTCGATGTCCGGCATTGAAATTCCTCGCCACGCGCTGGATGTCTCTCGCGCCTGGTTAAATAAGGTCGGGGGCGATTCCGAAGCGGGTTTGTATTCGTATAAACCGGGCCACAAATTCACGCCCAGCATGACGGCCGAAGGCATGTTTTCGCAACAGTTGCTGGGGGCGGATCAAAGCGATCCGCGAACCCAGGGTTCGATCGCGTACATACTTCAAAACATGCCCGACTGGGATAAAGATCCGAACACCTACTACTGGTATTACGCGACGCTTGCGTTGTTTCAACATCAAGGCGACGCGTGGAAAAAATGGAACGCAGCGCTCACCCAGGAATTGCTGGACCACCAACACGTCGAAGGTCGAGTCGCGGGTAGTTGGGATCCAGAAGGAGAGTGGGCGTCTGTCGCGGGCCGTGTCTATCAGACCGCCATTTGTACACTGATGCTCGAAGTTTATTATCGTTACCTGCCGATTTACTCCATCGAAGATCCCACTGAGCTGGCGATTCCCGAAGGCACGATCGGTTCGATGACCGGTGTGGTCACGGACGCCCAGACGGGTCGCCCGCTGGAAGATACGATCATCGTGCTTGATCTTCCCAATCAGGAATCGGTCACTGCGATCACGGACGCGGACGGTCATTACGTTTTATATGTTCCCGAGGTTCCCGAATTTTTTGCGGTCTCCGCGACGCGTGATGGTTATGTACCCGATACAGCCAACGTCTCCGGCGAGATGTTGCGTAAAGGTCCGTTGCAAATTAACTTCGAGATGAACCCTGTCAATAAAGATGTGATTGTGTTGGAAGCGACGCCGGAGGTTCATCATCTGGGCGACAACCGGTTTGAAGGCAGCATCAACAGCCAATTCCAGAAAGATAGCGAGGGAACTTCTTACGCTTCACAGTTTGAACTGCAGAACACCCAGGTGAAGCCACACATCAACAGCGCGGAAGTTCGATTGCTGGCCAAGGGCGTGCAACGACGTCACAAAATTTTCATCAATGGGCATGTACTCAAAAGAAGGCTTGACCGCGCACCACGCGATGGAAGCTTTGGCGAATTTTCCACTTCGTTTGAAGCTTCGTTATTACGCGCGGGAACCAACACCATCGAAATCGTAGCCGCCCCCAGTGATCACGACATTGACGACTTTGAATTCGTGAACATTCAGATTCAGTTGATCCCATAACCCCTGAAAGAGTCCACACCGCAACCTCGCAAGTTCTACTAGAACGCTGTCCTTTTATGGGCGGCAAATGTAGATCTGGTTATTGCCTGCCCGTTACGTTTCGGCGGGCTACGTCCGCCCAACTGATTCCATCCTTCCGCGCGGTGTATTTATCGGATGATGTATTCGCCTTGGATTTATCAGACGCTGATTCGTAAAATGACCCGCATCCAACATTGATTTTCTTGCTATTGGGCCCAATGATATCGTAGTCAGTTCAAACCATTCGCCCATGTGAGGTGGATGACAATCGCCATCATAGGGGTCAGAGGCGATGAAGACGTTAATGCTTTCCTGCTATCGCAGGGCATACAACTTCATGTTCGATCGCACAGCCGTAGCTGCTACGGAATACGCTATCCTTCTGGGTATCATTGCGTTGATTGCAATAGGAGCCGCTGCTACGCTGGGAACCAACGTTACCGATTCGGTGAACGATGTCGGGAATATGATCGGTCACAGCCATTTCAATGTGGAACATTAACCTCAATCGTATCCTGCAAATCATAATTTGCATTCATACCACGAGTATCATTACAGAACAGCGACCGTGTTGTAGCTGATGTATTGTCTGAACCGCGCCCGTAACAACGAATGGCATGAAATGTTTCCGTGGTCGGAAACGCAGGTGCTAGCTACTGTGAGTTCGTATTTCCAGTATCAAAATCGACGACTCGCTTCATAGATGCAATTTCTTTTGAAGCCAGCAGCTCAGCGTATTACAAGAACAGGATAATCAGAATCAGACTGACCACGCCCAGGGCAAGCGTAGACACGAAACCAGCCGACACCGCTCGGCCCCCCACACCCATCAGCTGGCGGACGTTGACCTCCAGACCAATCGCCGCCATGGCCATGGTCAATAGAATTTTCCCGAATTTTTTCAACACCTCACCCACCGAAACAACCGTCGGATCGGACATGGCTGAAAATGAATTGGAGAGATCAAAGTGCAACGTCGGGATCAAACCCATGGTATTCATGATCGCCAACACTAAAAACCCCCACACAAACCACGGCACCAGGCGGGAATAGTGAACGGACAACTGCTGGGAATCACCCGACTGTGCTTTTTTTTGTTTTGCGTGAACCACCGCAAGAACGAAAACCAACGGAGCCAGTAATGCGACACGAACCAGTTTCACCAGCGTAGCCAGCGCACCCGCGTCGGGACTGTACGCGAAACCCGCGGCTACCACCTGGGGCACCGCGTGGATGGAAGTTCCAGACCAGACGCCAAAATGTTCATCACTCAGCGACATCCAGTTTCCGATCACCGGCCAAACCAGCATGGCCAGGAGTCCAAACAGATTCACCGTACCCACAGACAAAGCAATATCATCATCCTCGGCGTCGATCAACGGTGCGACAGCTACAATCGCACTGTTGCCGCATATGCCCGTACCCGCACCCAAAAGCATGGCCGTCTTGGGACAGAGTCCGAACCAGCGTCCGATGTAATAACCCGCGAATACCGCGAACACCAGGCATACTACGGTGATGACCAACGCGTTGATCCCCACGCCGTACACATGCGCAAGATTCAACCCCGCCCCCGCAAAAACAATCGCGAATGGGATGGTATTTCTAACAATAGATTTGCATCCCGCTTTGATCGAACCGGACAGGGGCAACAAATTTCTAAACGACAAACCCAGAAGTATAGCAATAATGGCTGAGCTGATGGGATATCGAATTCCGGCTTCACTGGCGATCCTGAACGGCGCGATCGGCAGGAAATGGATCATGTAGGCTAAGGCGGTGACACCACCGGCGATCAGAAAACCGGGTAGAAGTGCGACCCGTCTTCGCGAGGCTATTTCAGCGGCAGCGACTCGCTCCGCCAGAGGCTCAACGATCCCCTCCATCGATCCCAACGAGTGAAGGGCGTCTGAAGCTGTTGTGCTACTGTATAAATATCGATGCACCTCATCCGCGGGCAAAACGGGAGTGACGATTGGCTCGTAAATCCCTTCCATGCAGCCCAACGATAAGAACACATCCGCGCTATGATGCTGATCATGGATCGGCGATGAACCGTTTT
>CBDTZI010000032.1:0-14316 GCA_965364865.1 uncultured bacterium
TAACGAGCTTTGTACCTTATTGATGACGATGGGCCGGGCCGACGAGGCGGTCGAGGAATATCGACAAGCGGTGGTATCGAATCCCGCTTCAGCCGACGACCACTACAATCTTGCGATGGCTTTGCTGAATCAAAGAAAAACCGAGGAGGCGATCACGCATTTGACGATCGCCATTGAACTGAATCCCGACTCAGCCCCAGCCCATTACAATCTCGGAGTCGCTACGTTTATGACGGGTCGCCTGGACGAAGCGATGTCGTTTATCCAACGATCGATCCTCTTAAATCCCGACGATCCCGATACGCATGGATTTTTAGCGGTCATCTTAGAGCAGTTGGGAGATACCGAAGGGGCACGAAAAGAAAACCTTGAAGCGCAGCGATTGCAAGCGATTCAATCCGCGAAGCCATAACTCTTTGTTATAGTTACGATGTAGTGATTGCTTCACGTTTCAACACAAGCGTTCCACCGATCATCAGCAGCAACGTCAGCAAAATAAGTCCCCACTGAGAAACGGTTGGAACGAATGGGCCACAATCCAATTCGCCGCACGCCTGATCCATCTCCCACTGCTGATCCAAACCCTGACAATCCTGCTTGTCCACATTGTTTGCACAGGTTTGGTTGGCCAAATCGCAACAGGCGCCTTTGACAATTTCTGTAACATCCAACACAAACAAACCTCGTTGGATGTCGGAGATTAAGATATTACCGCTGGGTAGAAGCGGATAAACACCCCATGCGCCCACATAATCGGTCACGTTATCTTCCGGGTGGGTATCAAAATAACCGGCCTCGGTGATATTGGCTGGGTCACTGACATTCAACACACGAAGCCCCGTGCTGTAATTGGCTTGATAGAGATGATGGCCTCGTGTGATCATGTTGTGATCAATCGCACAAAAATCGGTGACATACGAAGTCAACATGAACGGGTTTTCAATATCCTGAACATCGATGACATAGGTGGATGTGGGGAAGCCCAGGTGTATCTCGTCAGCCTCATCTCCCAGGAAGAAATATTTTCGATCCTTGCTTAACCATCCCTGATGCGCGTATGCCTCGTTCGGATAATTGACCGTCGAAACGGTAAACATATTCGCCTTGTCGGTTACATCTACAATGGTTAAACCCACTCCCGGTGAAGAAGCAAATGCAACCTCTCTGGTGGCAAAGGGGCCTGACGTGTAGCTGACCACCTGAACATCATGAACCTCAGACGTATTCCACGAACCCACAAAAATTGGATTTGTCGGATTGGTCATATCCAAAGCTGCGATCCCGGGACTAAGACTGCCCAACACTACATAAGCAAAACCACTCTCTTCATTCGTGGCAATGTTGTGTGATCGTTGCAGTCCGCCGGGGTTCACCGTACCGACCATGGAGACCACACCGGCATCGACATTCGACAGGTTCAAAATTTGCATTCCATTCCCGGTCTGCTCAATCACCACATAGGCATAGTGGCCAAAGGTTCGTATATCACGCCAGACGGAACACGGGCCGGAAAACTCATCGATGATCACCGGGTTTTCCGGGTCGGTCACTTCGACCACCGCTACGGCGCATTCCAAACCCATCAGGGCGTATTCACGTCCAGAATCGGAAACATAGCCCCAGACATCACTGGCAGAGGAAGGGTTCGTGGAAAAATCGCCCAGAGGAACTTGACTGAGTAGTGACACGCCCAAAGCATCAAACTCATCCACTGGATCACGGCATTCCAGTTCACAACACGCAGCTCCTCCACCAAAAATCTCATTCGGAAGTGTGCAACTACTTTCTGTTACATCCTCAACACAAGATTTGTCATTCAGATTGCAACAGGCTCCCAAACACTGCTCAGCAGATATATTCAGCTGATACGGCCCTTTTGAATTTGGAAAATTGATGTCGTCTGAAAATATATTGTAATAATAAATTCCTGCGGGAAGTGCATCGTAGGTAATTGTGATGTTGTTATCGCCGCACACAGCCCGCGAGGCAAAATCGGCGGCGATATAACCGCCACACGGACACACTGTGGCCAGCGAGGAATAATCAGGAGAACGACTCGGAGAGGTTCCACAAAAATCCAGCGTCACCTTCGCACACTCCGTCACCTCGAATGCCTCCCACCAGATGGGACTACCCAAGCCCGTACAGTCCGCCATCGTGGCCGATGAGTTGTCGCCGGGAATCACAGTGGTGAGCGGACTCCCCAATGATCCAACCGCAATCGGAGTCACCGTAGCCGCCGCACAGATATCCGCCCCGGTCGTGCCCGCGACAGATTGTGAAGCCTCAACCATCGATCGGATAGCCGTCGACACCTTGGATACTCGTACTTCTTCAACCATGGTACCGTCAGCCATCATCAATTGTTGATGGTTTACGTTTGGTGGAATGGCGTACGCACGACCGACACCGAAAGAACTGATCAATAATGCAGCTGCAATGATAGAATAATCAAAAAACCTTCTGATACTCATCCATAGCCCCCATAGATTAACAGCGAAAGACACTTACACCCCTGACAAAAATTCAAACTATATACCTCCCATATTAACGTCGATCGTCACAAATTCCAAGTAAAATCACTTTTACAAGCCTATTTTTTGCCAAACCACTCTATATCGCACCCAAAAGCAGCCCAATTTAACAGGCTTGGTTAGAAGATGAAAATTCACTCGACAATCACCGGTTACCGGGTCGATAACCTCCAAGGCCCATCGGCTGTTCATAACAATGGCCCTGGAAAAGGTAGATTTGAAAGTAGAGGCAGGACTCCATGGAAGCAAAAGTTTCAAAACCATTCGGCGGATTGAATCGGCGGGCGAGAAAAGCACAACGGCGAAACCGAGCTACACGAATTCATCATAACGAACTGGTGGATGAGTATTTCAGCGAAAACGAAGAGGAAATGAACTTCCAACGAAACATCCCCATTCGACATAAAAGCGATTTTTTTCCGTCCGCTCACTATGTGGATCAAAAAACATTGACCACCGGCCAACAACTGGAACTGCCCTTGAATTCCGGACGGAAAGTCACGAAGAACAATACAACGTCGAAACTGATTCCACATCACCTGGCGATCAAAATTACAAAGAACCAGGATTCAAAGCCATCGTCAACCTCATCCCGATTACGCAAATTCAAAGATGCCAAAGCCTGGCAACCGGTGCATCTGTCACCACGCATCCTTATGAATCGATCACTCTGGCATCGACGATTTTCATCACTATCACTTAGCGGCTTTGGTTACGGTTGCCTGCTCGGTGGAGCCGCCGCCGCTTTTATGTTGATGGTGCTAGACATCATCATGACCCAAACACTGTAGTCGTTACTCCGCTGCATCCATAAAATCACATTCACTACGAACTTCGTCTGTGAGTCGGCTGATACGGCTTTTCAGTTCGTCCATGATGCGTTGTTGATCCTCTCTTTCATCCAGATCTTCGCTATTTTCGGGCAGATAGGGTTTACCCACGTTGATGAAATACGGGCCGCGAAGCACAAAAATACCCCGATAGACACGGTCGTCCACCGTAATATCAAACCAGGGGTAGGCTCTCATCGCGCTGGGTGGCGCGACCAGTGCGATGGGAATGAAGGGAACCTGTATCCGCTGGTAGATTTTTGCAGCACCGGGATAAAACTTTCCCAATACAAAGGGTTCCTGAAGATCTCCCTCCGGAGCAATCAAGACTGATTCACCCTTTTTCAGATAGAACATGGCATCATCCACAACCGTACGGCGGTGACCGGGCATCGCATTGATCTGCTGCATGAAGTCCAAAAACCAGGCCGTCAGCCTGGATTGATAACCCGGACCAAAAATAAAATGGACAGGCTCTGCAAGGACCGGCATGATCCAGATGTGATCAACGGAGGTGATATGATTGATCACGAAAATTTTTGGGCCGGTTGGAATGTTGTCGCGCCCCCGAACATGAAAGTTCAAAAACAAACGCTGATACACTTTGATGGCTGTGACCATCGTGTAATAGATCGTTTTTTGTATGAGGTTCACCGCAATCAATACCTTTCTTGCCCGCAATCGACGAGCACGGACTCCATCATAGAATCAAACGCCCGTGACTCAAACATGCCTGGCACAACCAAACCGATTGTCGGGCTTCCAAACGATCAACGACTTCTCTGGCAGAATTTGCACGTGACAGGCGACGACACCTTTCCCGCTCAGTCGATCCATCCACAAACCTCCCTGGGAAGATGTAAACAATAGAGAACACACGTTGATTAGAATAGATCGACGACCCACACGGGACAATCCCCCTAAACTCTTTCCCTACAAGACGTTACAGGCGTCCTGCGAGTTGTGGAGAAGCCGGTTTCGTTGTGAAATTACATTCGTGATGAGTAAACTCGGTTGTGTTCCACTCGCCGTGAAACGATGTCTACCAAAATAATACTCGTCGATAAAATCTCAATAGAAATGTTAATTTTTTACTTCCCAGAAAGATTGATCCGTGATATCATACCGTCGTTGTGGTTGGGAGCCACAATCCATTTGATACAGACCGGTCACCAAGGGAGAGAAACGTGAAAAGCACGAGCTACGTTCAGACACAAACCATCATTCGAGCATTGGAATTTACACTGGCGAAGAATGGTTTTGGAAAAGATACACAACACAATACAACCGCGCAGTCATTGTTGAAATCAATGAACAGCAATAAATCCGTCAGCGGCCGACACCAACAGATCGCAACCCTGCTTAAAAAAGGATCGTCGGTCAGTCAGATGATGAAATCGGTCGGAGCTTCTCGGCGAACCATTTTCCGTTACCTCAACCATTTTGAGGATGCAGGATTCAGTATCAACATCGATAATGGAAAATATCAAATTGCAAAGTAATCGGTCGCTGACCGATCCGTTTACTCGGAAAAATCTGGTCAATGGTACGCCGTGCAAATTGTTTTAAACCGACGATATAAATTTATCAACCGTAAAACGAATTCCTTTGGATGATCACATGGGTTCGATGGAAAATGATGTCAAACACGATTTGACCTCTGATGCGTTACCGCGCAATTCCACTTTGAATCCTCCACGACTACATCCCACACCCCCCTCTTCGTGGCCACCCCTGAAACGCTCCGAGCGGTTCCTATTATTTGTCATGCTTGCGGTCGTAACACTTATGGCTGTTCCCCGCTTGAATCCGGGAATCTGTTATGGTGATTCAGGTGAAGTCCAGGTCGCATCCGCGGAGTTTGGGATATGGCATCCGCCGGGCTACGCGGGATATTCCGCACTGGGATACATCATCACAAGAATCCCCTTTGTCGACCCGGCTTATCTGATCACGCTCGCCTGCCTGAGTGCGGGTCTGGTCATGCTGTGGTTTTGCTACGCTTTCCAATTACGCCTGGGTGTACACCCCCTGATCGCGGCGATCACCTGCCTGGCGTTCACCGCCCACCGCTGCACCTGGACCAATCTGTTGATCCCGGAGGTTTATGTTCTCTCGCTGATGTTTTTAATGGCTTCGGCGTACATGATGATTAAATATCACCGGGTCGGTCACCGACGCGATTTTTTTCTATCCGCTTTTCTCTATGGTTTTGTATTGGCCAATCGCCCCCCCGTGTTGTTTGTGTTGCCGTTTTTTATCATCGTATGGTGGATTTCCAGAAAGCAATGGGAACCGGAATTCCGAAAATACGCAAAAACCTTCCTGCTGGGTGTCGTCTTGATCGCGTTGCCACTCGTCTACTCCGTAACATTCTTTTGGGTTCGTGATCAACCCGAAACGACCATTAACTATATCGATCAATTTAACGAATGCTTTTGGGAATTACCCAAAAGCCAGGATGGGTATACGGCCAAAGCGGAGCGAATCTATTGGTTGATGGCTGCCAAACAATTTAGTTATAAATTTGGAAACACTTACAATGGCGTTCGATCCAAGCTTCGTTGGTTAAAAAACGATCTTCTCTACGCCCGACCCGGCGCGCTGGCGGTCATTGCAATCATTACCATTATCGGGGTGATCCTGGCTTTTATGAAAGACGCCGCCATCACTTGGTTGGTTTTGGGGGTGGGCTTGTACAGCATCGTGTTTGTCTGTTTATATCGCGTATACGGAAAAGCAGCGGATCTGTTACCTCTGTTGTTCGCGATGACGGTCTTTTGCGGAGTCATGTACACAAAACTCTTATCGCTCAGTCATAAACGTTACCAAACCATACTCATGATTACATTGGCGATGGCGTTTGGCATACGCATCCTGCGCGACACGCCAACACGACACGATGCGATCAAAGATGAAAACGCGATCCCTTTTTTGCAGGAAGTGGATTTGGATACTTTTCCACACGACGCGATCATCGGCGCTGGCTGGAGACACGCAACACCGCTGTGGTACGCACAATACTACATCCATTCACGACCCGATTTGCACATCGTCGCGGGTGAACCCCACATGTGGATCGAAATGGCCCGACAACACCCGAATAAATCTGTGTATGTGGTCCTTACCAATACTCAACTCAAACAACACACACTGATTCCGTTTCGCAATATGTGGCGGTTGAAAATTAACCCGGACATCAAGAATTGAATTTCAAAGTGATCATCCGGTGATCATAAAACTGGTCACAAGATTCCCCAACCGGAATATAAGTAGCGTCAGTCCCATGCGACCGTGCCAATTACAGGTCTTCCCTTTTGCTTTTTTGATGCCCGATACGATTTGACCAAAGTATAACAACACGACTATTACGCTGATGGTAATATGCACGATCATCAGTGGCCCCATCTTGGCCTGAGCGGTTTTAATCGCCCCGCGCGAGAATTCGATGATGAGCACAATGATCATGTCGATCACAAACGCACTGATCATCACCGGAATATGTATTTTTTTCTGCCGGCGCTTGAAGTATCCAATGATCAACAATACGCAGACAAAAATACTGAAGGCCTTCAAGTAATATTGATCCATCATACCGTGTACACCGCTTTCATAGGACGAGGGTCATACCTCATTCACAAGACAATAACGTAAATATCGATATCGGCTGACAGGGGTGTACAACTTGTGTCCACCTGTGGAATAAGCGGGTTCGTGGCGAGGGAATGATACAAATATGCAAAGAGAAGATCGTGTTAATCACCGAAAACGCCGACCGTCCCCCCTATATTAAGAGGGGCACTCTTCGTTATTGGAAAGACATTGCTGATCTTCCTGTGAGATAATTTTGTCGACATCCAACAGAATCATGATCTTCTCCTCCATCTTGACCAGACCTTGCAGATAGGCCTGATCGATATTCGCCAATCCCATAGGAGGAGGTTCAATTTGTTCACCCTCAAGTCGCAGAACCTGGCTGACCGCGTCAACGACCAGACCGAAAGTGGTATCCGCGCCATTGACCACGATGATTCGTGTGTGTTCATTGGCTTCGGAAGCGGGCATGCTGAATCGGCTTCGTAAATCTAAAATAGGAATGACTTTCCCACGCAGGTTTATCAATCCGCGAATGTAGGAGGGGACTTCTGGTATTTGTGTGATCTCACCCATCAGGATGATCTCCTGAACACTCATGATGTTCAGACCATATTCTTCGCTGGCAAGCTGAAAACTCACGACTTGAGTCAGTGACGAATTATCATCAGCTTTGGCCGCCTGCAGGCTGGATTGGACCTGATCTGCGGACTGACTGGATGTCAATGTTGTAGTCATAATACATACCCCAATATGGTTACCCTGAGAGACAGGCTATTCACTTGATGACTAAGCCCGATGTGTACCTTTTTCCATCGGGATTGGTGGGTGCCTGCTTTACCAATTTATCTCGTTCCGCACCTTTCTCTACGTCGTTTGACCAAATGCCCCGTTTTCAAGGCGCCATCCACTGCCACAATCCGTCATGCATTTCTTCTGAATAAGATGGCACGCTCAATTAACCGATATTTTCGGGCGGGGGCATCGCTTCAACATGACCCTGGAGAAGGTGTTCAATCGAGATGAGCATTACATCATGTAGGACGTAATGAAACGAGACTGATGAGATGACAAAGAAATCACTCTTACAACGATCCGTAGGCTATGTGCAGATGGCCAACGACATGCGCAAAATCAAGAACACCTCCGATGAAACCGTCCTGCAGAATGCCCGTAAGCATCTGGCTCAGCGGATGGGAAAACTTCGTGGCATCCCACAGAAAATCGGTCAAATCATGAGCATGTACGATGACGACTTCAAAGCGGAGTCGTTCTCGGGACTGAATGATCAGGCGGAGCCATTGTCTTTTGAAATTGTTCAACAACAGCTGGAAAAAGCGTGGCAGCAGCCCATCGATATGATCGTGAAAGATATCGATCCGCATGGTCGAGCCGCCTCGCTGGGTCAGGTACACCAAGCGACACTCCACGACGGCACCATCGTCGCTATCAAAGTCGCCTATCCCGGCATACGAAAAGCGGTCATGAATGATTTGAAAATGTTGGGCTGGTTATCCTCACCGGTCGGTGATCTGCGGCGAGGCTTTGATCTGACATCCTATCGCAAAGAAATCGTTCGCGATCTGGATGAAGAGCTGGACTACCGCAAGGAATTGCAACACCAACAACAATATAGCCGCCTCTCCGCAAACCTCAATGGACTGATCGTGCCCGAGGTGGTGAAATCACTATCCTCCGAGCATGTACTGGTCACCCATTGGGAAGACGGGGAGACCATCGAGCAGGTATCCTCCTGGCCCGTCACAGACCGTCAGGAACTGGCCCGGCGTATGTTGAATCACTTTTTTACAATGACGTTTGATCATGGTTTTTTTCATGGCGATCCCAATCCCGGCAACTATCGTTTTCGCAGAGATGTCGTACATGGCCCCAGTGTCGTGCTCTATGATTATGGATCGGTCGGTCGATTAAGCACACAGGATCGCCTCGTTCTGATGAAATTGATTACCGACTCATCAGCTAGACGGGGTGATCCACTGGCGATGCTGGTGGAACTCGGGTTTAACGACGATCTGCTATCTCCCATCGCTCAAAAATTACCGGCGGTCTGCAGTGTGCTGTTTGAACCGTTTGCTCAACCGATGAAATTTGATACTACGAAATGGAAAAGAACAGAGCGGATCGACGATATCCTGCATGAGGATCGTTGGAATTTTCGATTGGCTGGGCCTGCGAAAATCATTCTACTCATGCGAGCGTTTCGCGGGGTGCTCTACTATATGGAAAAAATCAACGAACCCGTAAGCTGGGAACGAACACTACTCCCGATTTTCTCAAAACATCAAGGACTGGTGAGTACACTCTCGATTCCTCCGCATGAGGATTCAAAAGCTGGTTTTGATGCGATGGCAAAACATCTGTGCATCGAGGTGTTTCGAGAGGGTCGAAAAAAAGTCGCCCTGAAACTTCCGGTAACCGCGATTGAGGATATCCACAATCTGATCGACGAGGATATCACCCGAAAAATACAAACTCGCGGAATCTCGCTCGATGCCATCGTACACGACGCCCGCCGCAGTGGATATGCACCGGGTGACCTGTTTCAACTCGAAGAGCCAACAGAGTCCAAAGTATTTCGGGTATTCCTTGCGTAAACGACACAACAACCGCGTTCATCCACTACAACACCGTATATGAAATAAAGCAGCCCTTCGCTACCGTAACATACGGAATCGAAGGGCGTACTTTATTTTCGTTATCTCAAGGTTTCCAGAAATACACCACAACATCAATCGGAAACAACATAAACAACCCTTCCGAATTTGTTGTCGAGCAATCTGAATCCATACCCTACGGGAATGGGACCCATGTCGTCAGTGCATTATTGGTTGTGGTCTGAACATACCCGGCCAGACCATCAATGAAAGCCGCTCTTAACTCACGAGTGAGTGTACCTGAGCATGAGAGCGGAAGTAATGTTTGTGAAGCTAAACCCAATACCAGTACCCATTTTTTCATGTTTTTCATTCTTATCGTCTCCAAAATCGTTGATCAATATCGATCGAGAATAAATTATATCCCTATAAGCGTACGAAACCGTACGATTCTCCTGAGGATAATGTCTAAAACTTAAATCCATACTGCACATAGAACAGGTCCGCGTCTTCACTCACACCGGTATGATGAATGAACTGTCCATCCCAGAAGTGAGAGTAACCAACCAGTAAATTGGAATGCACATCAATCTTCCAAAGCATAGATAAATCCAATTCTGAACCAACTTCCTTACCACTGCGGCCAGTAGCATCACGACGACTGACACCACCACCAGCGTTGTAAAGGGCATCGCGTTCTTCGGCGAGCCAGAAGGCATGATAAGCCATTTTTGCCTTAACCTTATTCGAGATCGCCCATGCTGAAAGGTTGACGTTGAGATCGACGATATTCTGACGACCGATCAGATCAAGCCAACCGAAATACTTGTGACCCAGTGGGAAATGCTGGTTAAACGTCTGAACATAGCCATCACGAGGGTCATCGTCACCGCTGGCGTAGTCAAAACCAATTCCCACGCGAGGCTTGCAATTGATATCAGCGAAGCTATATCCACCATTCAGTGTAAAATTCCAAGCCTGAATGGTGTCGCCGGCCCAATTTCCCCACTGACCCGCAATTTCGGTTTCCATATCAAACTGGCCATGCTTTCCCCAAAGACGAGCACCCGCGGTGTAGATGGTCAAATCACCAGCATCGAAGTTAGGATTTACACGAGAACTGATATCTTCCAGGCCCAATAAATATAATTCCAAACCGTGGCCGGGAATCCCTTTATACCTGGTATACAGACCACCAAAGATCACGTCTTCATCGCTATGATCGCTCTGCTCACGTTGAACTGCCACAGGTCTGACGACAAACACGTCAACATCCCAGAGGTCTCCCGTTGAGAACACCTTGAAACCTTCAAATCGTCGACGCGTGCTCGCCCAATCCAACGGTGAAATCAATCGTTGATTTCCATACTGTAAATCCTGACGCCCTGTTCTGAGCGTCCAGTTTCTATCCAGAAAAGATACCGGAAAGTCAATGAACAGTTGCTGAATGTCAAAGTAGTTTTCGTCAATCCCGCGTGGGGCCAAGTCACGTTCTTCATCGAAGGCGTGAACACCTTGTGCAAAAATACGGAACATGTCGCGATACTTCAAATCCGCGTGAAGCATCAGGCGGACATGGGCAAACGCATCCTGCGCTGGTTCTGTCGCACCAAAGGCCTTGTTTGTTTCCGATTCAAACCGAAAACGAAACTCACCGCCCAGACTCAATCGCCAATCATCATTCAAGTGAATGTTTTTGATTGGATCGAAAAAATCTCCACCTCCACCGCTATCGAGATAGCTGAAATCTTCGTTATATCGAAGGTTGAAATACTTGGGCCCGGTCGGAGCGTTGTTGTCCTGACCTGCCTGTGCAGCTTGCTTACCGACTTGGGGTGTTTGAGCATCCCCCGGCGCCGCCTGTACGGAGGCAGCCACAAAGGTAAAGCTAAGACAAACTGCAAAAATGTTTATCCGTTTCATTTGAATCATGATGATCTCCATTATGGCACCACATCGTTCATGCTACGATGGATCACCTAAACCATTATGTCTTGTACCAGCTATCCAACGCCCACTTTTCGCATTGCCATGTCGTTAGTGTATCTCAACCGAAACACAACAACGATTTAACAACCAAAACATTTCCATAAATGCTGGCTACAGCGTCGAATCATTACCGCTATCGTCTATACAACTTCAAAAACATTGGTTTTTCTGAAAATGACACACTTTATATTTTTAGACTCTGATCGCTTGATGAGGGTGCCGCGCCAGCACCGCCAAAAAATAGAATCTTTTTCAGTATTGAAAGACCACTCTTTCCGTTGCATCCGTTTATCCAACAGACCAAGCAGATCACAATCACAAACTCAGTCTGGCATCATACCTATGCAGATCGGCATGTATAGAGAAAAATGTTGCCCATTCGTTTTTGTTCACGAAACATCCGTAACCCTTTACCAAACAATAGGTTACAAATTAATCCGGGTGAATTCCTGCGAGTACGCGGTACAATGTCTACCCTGTCCCTTCCGACATTTCAAGTGATCGATGATCCGAATACAACGGAATACTCTCCCCATTTTTTTACAAAATGTGGCTGGTGAGAAACGTCGAGTAGGCCGATTTTTAACACATCTACTATTGGAACAAGATTTGCAAGACGACTGCTCGGAATATGCTTAGTAAAAAATATCACTCACTGTTGAGAATTCGTTCGCACTAGAAAGGAAACTACAATGACACGCGTCAGATTAATCTCAATCCTCGTGATTTCCATCGGATTGACTTTCACACAAAACCAAGCCGACGCAGGCGGTCCGCAGGGTTTGGCGAAGATATCACCACAAAGTCAGGAGTGTATCACATGCCACAAAGCCTCTGACCCTGGTATTTACCAGCAATGGGGCGACAGTCGACATTTTCGCGCCAACGTCAGCTGTTATGAGTGCCACAAAGCTGACGAAAACGACACCGACGCGTTCGAGCATTTTGATCAAATGATCGCGATTATCGTATCTCCCAAAGACTGCTCGCAATGCCACCAGAAGGAAACGGATGAATTTGCCGCTTCGCATCACTCCAAAGCCGCCCGCATTCTCGGTTCATTGGATAATCGATTAGCCGAAGTGGTCGAAGGCAACAAAGCTTTCATCACCGAAGGATTCCCGCAGGGTAACAGTGCCGCTGCGGTTAGCGGCTGTTGGCAATGTCATGGTTCCATCATCAAGGTATTAGACGATGGACGCCTGGACCCCGCCACCTGGCCCAACACCGGTATTGGCCGCATCAACCCGGACGGCTCGGAAGGGTCGTGCAGCGCCTGCCACTCACGACACACCTTCTCCGCTGAACAGGCAAGACAACCCGACAATTGTGGGAAATGCCACATGGGCCCCGACCATCCACAAAAGGAAATCTTTTACGAATCCAAACACGGCATCGCTTATCTCGCCCATAAAGACAAACTCAACATGGATCGCCCGAAGTGGATCGTCGGTGAGGATTATCACCAGGCCCCCACCTGTGCGACCTGTCACATGAGTGCGACCAGAGATATGCCCGTCTCGCACGATGTCGGTATGCGTATCAGCTGGAACAACAGGCCGATCATGTCCATTAGACCGGAAGTGTCGGACGCGAAACTAGGACTGCCCGGAAAAGACGTTTCGTGGGAAACCCGCCGTGACAACATGAAAAATGTCTGCCTCAGTTGCCACAGCTTCCAGTGGGTCGAAAATTTTTATACCCAATACGACGGGTTAATCCAGCTGTACAACGAAAAATTCGCCCGACCGGGCAAGGAGCTTATGGCGTTAGCTAAGCCATTGATGAGACCCATCGCGTTCGGCAACAAGATCGACTTTGTCTGGTTTGAACTGTGGCACCACGAGGGTCGACGTGCTCGACACGGCGCCAGCATGATGGGGCCTGACTATACGCACTGGCATGGCACGTATGAAGTCGCCAAAAATTTCTATACGGAATTTCTTCCCGAACTCGAAGAGTTAATCGAAAAAGGAAAACATAGCTCCGATTCTGCCAAGCAACAGGCTGCGAAAAAACTCGAAGCCAAGATCGCTGAGGTGATGGAGATGCAGGGTCATCGCTGGTTCGTGGGTAAGATGGATCCCGCAGAAGCAGCTGCCCGCAAAAAAGCCGCTGCGGAATTCAAGCAACGATACAACGAATAACTCGATACGCAATGCACCAAGCAGAGACGCGCCCGTAAGGAAGCGGCAGAGACTGTATAAAATTAAATACCAAACACAAAGCCCACGGGTAGCACCTCGTGGGTTTTTTATTGTAGAGATGATGTGTAGCCAAAATGGGTGCCCCATTCTTTTCGTTAGAAAAGGGTGGGGATGGATTTTCTACTTCACCAACTTCAAAACATGTTTCACGATATCATCTTCGCTGAGCAACACGCAATCCGCCGCTGGGCCTAGGGGGATGTAGGTGTCGTGACCCGTAAGTCGGGCACATTTAACCTGCGAGCCGCACTGTTCATACAAAATTGTCATGATGGCTTCGTTGATCCCGCCGCTCTTGCGACCTTCATCCACGATCAACACTTTTTTAGTCGCTAACGCCTGCTCAACAATGAACGATTCGTTCAACGGACACAGCCAGCGAAGGTCCACCACCCGTGCGTGGATGTTATGCTTTTCCTTTAGCTCTTTCGCTGCCCGCAAGGACATGTATGTGCCGTTCGCAAAAGTCAAAATCGTTAAGTCATTCGCGTCTTCGTGATATACCAACCCCTCGCCGAACGGAATCACTTCATCCAAAGGCGGATAG